>JAFBAP010000053.1 GCA_019247695.1 Verrucomicrobiota bacterium
CAGAGTTTCTGGCGAAGTTGAGGCAAGAAGAAGTGTAGAGAAGCCCCCCCACTAGCCCCCCGGGCCTGGCTTCAGCTTCGCCAGCCCTCTGGTGACCCGAGCGCGGTGGCCCCACCCGTTTCCATTCCGAACACGGCCGTGAAACGCCGCAGCCCCGATGGTAGTGCCGCGTGAGGCGGTGCGAGAGTAGGCCGTTGCCAGAACTGATGGGCCCCGGGTTCCTCAAAAAGGACCCCGGGGCTCTTTTTTTTCACACGGCGCCACGGCGACCACGGCGGGAGGAGAGGAATCACCCGCAGAAGAACGCAGAAAAGAAAAAACATCCACAGATTACACAGATTGACACAGATTAAGGTGACACGGCGGCCGAAGCGGGTGTGGCGGGCACAACGTAAGAGTCCACACGGCGACCACGGCTGGAAGAGGAAAGAGTTCGGCGTTCAAAACGGCATCCTAAGGGTCCCCTGTTGGCGTCAAGCTCGGGGCCTCAGCCTGAACCTTCCCGGCCATCCCCTTAATCTGTGTAATCTGTGAATGTTTTTTTCTTTTCTGCGTTCTTCTGCGTGTTCTGCGGATGATTCCTCTCTTTCCGCCGTGGTCGCCGTGGTTCGCCGTGTGAACTCTTACGTTGTGCCCGCCAAACCGCTTGCCCGCCGTGTGACCCGGCACCCGGAAAAACTCCGAAATTTAACTAAGGGCGGCACCGCAACCTCCGATAATCTTGATTGGAGGTGGGGCGAAGAAGTAGGGACCTCCAGCCGTAGTAAGCACCGGGCGCAGGCTGACCGCTGGTAAAGGGTCAGCCTGCTTCCCCGAGGCCGGCCGCTTTCGTGCACGGCTGCTCCCGGACCGGGTTCTGCGATCCCTCCGACCCGCCGATGTCTTCAGCGGAGGGATCCGCGCCGGCCATTTTCTCCAAAAACTCTTCGATGGAATGCATGCGGAACTCCCGCAGGAGCGTCTCCAAGCGGCTGTAGATCAGGTGATGCTGCGGCAGCTGATCTTTCAACCGCTTGAGACTGCCTGACACCGCCGTCACGTCGCCCACCTGCGCAGCCTTCAGCAGTGCAAGGAGTTCCGTGCGCGGCAGTGAAGATCCGTCCTCCCCGGCTACCGGTGCGTGCGCGGCAGGACGCTCAGTCCCCTCGACAGATTGCTCGTACACCCATTTAAGATCCAACCGGCGCCCGAGCAACTCGACAAGTTCATCCTCTCGCACCGGTTTCGGCAAGAACTCGTCAAAGCCATGCCGGATCGCCTCCGCTTTGTCCTCCTCATAGACACTGGCCGAGGTCGCGACCTTGAGCATCGTGGCAGAATCTCCGAGATCGCCAAGCTGGCTGATCACCGCAAACCCGTCCTCGCCCGGCACCCGCAAATCGCTGATTAACACGTCGAACCGGTCCGGAGAACTCAACAATTTCACCGCCCCGGACGGGCTGTTCATACAAAGCGCATCGAACCCCAACGCTTCCAGCAATTCACAAAGCATCGATCGATCTTGCGGGTCATCATCGATCACCAGGACACGACGCTTTCGACCTTCGTAGCCTACGATCTTCCGGAGCGGTCGGGCAAGGGCATGCGGCTCGCTCCAATGGTTCACCGGAAGCACGACCCGAAACGTGCTGCCCTGACCCAGGAAACTTTCAACCGTGATCTCGCCATTAAGTACCTCAACCAGACGACGACAGATATGCAGCCCTAACCCGACACCGTGCTGGTGCTCCGTATGATTGGATGCCTGGAAAAACGGCTCGAACACGCGGGTGACTTCGCCCGAGGGGATACCCAATCCCGTGTCCCGCACCTCGAATACGATCCGATCCCCCTCACGCCGCGCGCATAAAGCCACCGAACCGGCTCTGGTGAATTTGAAAGCGTTATTCAACAGATTGGTCAAGACCTGCCGCACCCTCAAAGGATCGGTCAGGGTCCAGACCGGCCCCTCAAAAGCCAGCTCCGTTTCGAACTTCACCGGGCCAGGCTCCGCCTTCAGCTCGAATTCGTCGGCCAAATCGGTCACGAAAGCCTTAAGCTCGACCGGAGCCATGTTCACCGTGACAGACCCCGCCTCAATCCGCGAGACATCCAGCAGCTCATTGATCATCTGAAGCAGGTGTTCGCCGCTCGTGTACACGCTCGATAACCGGCGCTTCTGCGGCTCCGGCAAGGCCGGATCTCGAAGCGCGAGCCGTGAGAACCCGATAATGCTGTTCAGCGGCGTCCGCAGCTCGTGACTCATGTTCGCCAGAAATCTTGACTTCGCCAGGTTCGCCGCTTCCGCCGTTTCCTTCGCTTCTTCCAGCCGCAGTTGGCTTTCCCGCAAGGCGCGGGTCCGCTGCTCGACGACCGCCATAAGGGCCTTCTCACGTCGCTGCAACTGATAAACGCGCAGCCTCACCAGCAGGGCGATGGACAAGGCGCAAAGCGCGCCATAGGTCAGACATGCCCACCAGGTACGAAACCACGGAGGCCGCACGATGAAAGCGAGTCGAAACGGCCTGCTTTGCACGCCGTCACTGTCCACCGCGACCACATGCAGCTGGTAGTTGCCTTCATTTAATGCTCCCGCATGCCAGATCGGCTCATCGGAAATCGGGGTTAAATGGGAAGCGGACGGCCCATCCAGACGAGCCTGGAACCGCAGTGCCTCACCCTGCCCGAATCGATCCGTGCCGAAACGCACCTGGAAGTCCCGCTCGCCGAATGGAACAATCAGAGCTCTCGGGAATCCGGGCAGAGCCATGGGACGCCCATCCTCCGCCATGGCTTCCTCGGGATAAATGTCGAAACTCGACGGGCGCGTTCCCACCTCCGTTGCCAGGTCGACCCGCACGACCCCATAGGTTCCGCTGATCCAGGCCACCGGCCCCTCAGGGCGTTCTTCCTCCCGGATCGATTTCACTTCCCCCACAAACCGTACCACCGACCCAGGCAACGCCTCCCTGTTGCCGTCCGGAGCAACCCGCCAGATCTTCTCGACGCCTGATCCCTCACCGTCGTTTTCAACCGGCGCGCTTACGAGCCAAAGCCGAGGCGGCAAACCGCTTCCCGCAACGATCAACTGTATCGTCTCGTGTTCGGACTTCGGGGTGAGTCCAAATTCGCTGAACCGTCGACTTTCCGGATCGAACCGGTACAGCTCCGGCCCAAGCCCGAAAAGGTAGCCCTGGCCCCAGGCCACGATGTGAGCTTCCTGCTTCGAGCTGCCCAGACTGCCGGGAAGCGCAATCCTCTCGCCGCGCGCGCGCCCGGCGCGCAACGCCTCCAGACTCTCTGCATGAACTCTGAAAAGCCCGGAACCGAGCGTACCGACCAGGAGGTCGCCCGCAGGCGTTTCCGCCAGCGACCGGACATCCTCGCCGAAACCGCTCAGGCGCTCTCCGGGCACGATCGTACCCTCATGATCCTCCAGGATCGCCAAGCCGTCCTGCATCCCCACAAAGACCACCCCGTGCAAACGCGCAGACACAAGCATGGAGGTCACGCTTCGCTGGCGGGACGTCAGCAGTTTCACCCCGTTTCCCTGAAGGTAGTAGATGCCTTCCCAGGCGCCGGCCAGGAATCCCTGGGAAACCTCTTCGAGCAGCCAAATGTCGGAACTCACGTTTTGCACCCGGCGAAACCGCGACGGAAGTCCACCTCCGTTCGGTTCCAACCTAAACAGCCCATCCTTGGCCGCTGCGTAGATGGCTCCCCGGTACCGCCGCACATCGTTAACCTTTCCGCGTCCGAGCCCGTTCAAACTGTCGAAGAACTGGTAGTTAGGTTTCAGGACCACCCTGGTCAATCCGGTTTCGCCGCAGACCCAGAGTCCTCCGTCCCGATCCGTGACCAGGTTCAGCATCGCAGTATCGGGGAACCCGTTCTCTTCCAGAAAAGTGCTCACCAGCCGGCCGGAAAGGTCGATAAACACCAAGCCGCGGCCCCGAACCGCCAACGCGAGCTTGTCCGGGGCCACCAAAATCCCGGCCATCAACCGGCCGCTCCGGCAAATTGAATCCGCCTCCGTCGGGAAAGGTTCTATCTCGGACCCCCGCAAGCGGAAGATGCCGCGATCAGGCGTCAGCAGCAGGGTGTCACCGTCCGGCAGATCGATGGCTCGGCTGACCTTCGTTTCCCGCAACGGCCCGCTGTCCGCCGCCACCAGAAACTCGCCTTTGACGAGTTCATAAAGGGGCTGTCCCCGCGCGTGTGCAAACAGATGTTTTGGCGTGCCGGATACAAACCAGGAATCTTCCGCCTGGGCCGGCCACGAAATCGCCCCAAACTGCCCTTCATGCCAGACCAGAAGCCCTGTATCAACCGCGAAGTAAACGGTGTCACCGTCGGAAAACACGTCCCAGACGGCCCGGAAAGGTTTGTAGTTCGCCGGAATCTGCTCGGTTAATGATCGGAACTGGTAACTCCCGTTTTGCAGCTCCAACGTTCCAATCACGTCCAGGCCGGCCGCCCAGATCTGACCCCTTTGGTCGATGGCCAGGCCACGTACAAACTGCGCGTCCGGAATTACCGTCCGGCGCCAGCGCAAGCCATCGAATGATAGTACGCAGCCGTTGCTGCCAAAAAGCATTAAACCACGTCCGTCCTGAAGGCCGACCCAAACCTGATCCGGCCCTTGAAAGTCGCGGGTCGTGTAATACCGGAAGAGTGGGCGACCAATCTCCGGCGGACCCTCGCCGAAGCTGACCGAAGCCAACGGCCAACCAACATGCACAATCAGCAGGATTGCGCGAACTATCCGAAACACAGGCGTCATGCGCGTCCGAGCCACCTCCCCGCCGACAAACGGGCGCTCCTCTTAACCGGGAACTTTAATCACGCCGGGGCCGGGCCGTAAAGAATGACTTTGGTCAGTACGCCGTGACGGCGCCGGCCACAACCGCGCAGGATTTGTAAAAACAATAATGATTGACTTAAAAAATAAATGAAATAATCTTAAGAGCAGGATGCAGTCCGGTTCGAGCACGCTAAGAAACCAGAAACTTGCCCCGGCAGGCGTAGCGCACCCGCGGGTCCGAACCGGCGCGCCTCGTTGTTCGTTATCCCTGGAAACCCTTGTTCAGCTCCAAATTTGGCGTCGCGGAGGTCAGCCCTGTAAAGGATTGGTTTAGGTAATGTGGATCATGGATGGTCCCTCGCCCGCACCGCATTCCTAACCCTGACCCCGCGTTCGCCTTTGCTGGGCCGGTTCCCGTCACGCCAGCGGGATGTTCTCGTGCGTCAGGCGTTGATTGATCGCCCCGATCAGGTCACTCCGGATCTGAAACCAGTCTTCATAGCTATCGGTCCAGGCCCTCAGCTCAAGGGTAAGTGAGCCTGCGCTCAGCGTCGACACGTATGCCTGGGGGGCTGGATGCTTCGCCACGTGCGGATGATCCTGGGCCACCTGCTTCAACAGTTGCGCTGCATGCGCCGGATCCACCCCACGGGCGACGTTGACCTGGATCACGATGACGCGCTGCCGGTCTGAGAATGTCCAATTAATCACCTGATTGGAAATCAGTGTTCCGTTCGGGATGATCACTTCGGAGCCATCCATGGTGCGAACGACGCTCGCCCGGATTCCGATCCGTTCGACGGAGCCGGTTGCGGTATCGACCTGGATCACATCGCCGACCTTGATCGGGCGTTCGAACAGCAGGATCAGCCCGGAGACAAAATTGTTGATGATATTCTGCAGCCCGAAGCCGATCCCGACGCTGAACGCGCCGGCCAGGATCGTGAACTTGGTCATGTCGAACCCGAGCGCGGCCAAGCCGACAAAAAAACCGGCCACGAGCACCAGGTAATGAAGCAGCGTGGAAACGGCGTACGGAAGGCCCCGGGGCAGGTTGAAGCGCTCATAGACGTCTTCTTCCAGCAGAAAACGCAGGAATCGCGAAACCAGGAACGAGGCCCAGACCGCGATGGCGAATGCCAGGACATGGCCCAGGGAAAGCTGGAGTGAGCCGATCGTGAGGGTGGCGTCGAGGACGGCTTTACTCCAGCCCAGCAGAGGCGCGCGCAGCTGCAGCAGCTCCAGGAAGGTGTGCAACCAAAACAGGAAACCGACCGCCTGAAACACCCGAATGGTGCGATCCCGCAGCAGGGCGCGATGGTTGCGCACCATACGCAGGTAGGTAAGCGGACGTGTCTCGAAGGCGACGGCCGTCAAACCTTCGAGCACCCGCACGCCGCCGTAAAGCACGATCGCGACGTATGACCCACGCAGGACGCCGGCGGCCAGAAGGTTAGCCAGGCTCACGTACCCAAAGACGTTTGCGACCAGCGCCGCCGACAGGCCCGCCGCGGCCATGCGCGCGTAGAGTCCGATTGGCTGCAGGGGATGCAGCACCCGTTTTTCCTTGAGAGCCGCTGATGCGCGCCGTTCGCTTTTCAGGAGCCAGATCGAAAACAGCAGGCCTCCCAGCGTTTCGATCAACAGGAGCCCGCGCGCGACGGCCGGCAGCGACGCGGTTACGAGGCGCAGTTCGTTGAGCAGCCAGAAGCTGATGCAGGCGTAGAGAATTGGAAAATGCCTGGGCTCGACCAACCGCCGCAGCAGGAGGACGGTCGGGATCAGGACCACCGCACCCAGGCTGGCCCGCATCACTCGCGGCGCCTGCGGGTAAATCACCCCGATCAGGAGCGCTGAAAGGGCGATCGCGGCTGAGATCGGCATTTCAAAAACCGGGGTCGACCGGTGCAAGGCGGGATTTTGTTCGATCCAACGCCGGATACCGCGCCGTGCCCAGCAAAGCGCGAAAACCAGCAGCGCAACGATGCTGGCGTGGAAAAGGAGTTCTCCCGGTTGCCGTTGCAGATAACTCCAAAGGGCGCTGGCCTGGGCGGAGAAGGTCGTTTCGCTCGCCTGCGCCAGGTTGCTGCCCGGTTCTCCGGAATTCCCGAGCCGCCAAAGGGGCGCACTGTCGCGCTCCCAGAGCCGGCCGGTGGCTTGTTCCCGTGCCTGGCGGATCAAACCCTCGGCGGTGTCGATCCTGGTTTCCCGGGCCGCAAGCCGGGACTGGAGGCTCAGGATTTCCGCCCTGCGGCCCTCCAGATCATTACGGCTTTGCTGGATAGACCCTACGAAGGAGTTAATCTGGTCCGAGGTTTCCGGCGGCAGATTGGCGGCCTTCGCACTCGCAGCGGTTATGCGCCAGGTGTCGGCCATCTGCGCAAGCCGCGCCAGTCGCGCGTCAAGTTCGGTCGCTCGCCGCACCAGGTCCCGGCTCAAGCCCTGGGCAGTGTCGCGGAGGCTCTGCCATTCTCTTTCCAGCTCTGCCAGCATTTCCAACGACGGGCTGCCGGAGAGAATCTGGCTGGTCTCGGTCGTGCGCGCGTCGATATCGCGAGCGAGGGCGGGCAGTTCATCGAGGATTTTGGTTCTGGCCTCGTCAGAGGTGAGGCCCGTGCTGATGTCACGAAGCGTGTTTGCCGCGTTGTTGGCTTCGGCTACCACGTCCGGCAAGGGAATCGGGCTCGGGCTTGGGGTGGATGAGGCCGCCGGCGACGCCGCAGGGCTGGTGGATGCGGCCGGCGCGGCAGCCGCCTGCGCCCTTGAATCGCCGATGCACAATGCCGCGCAGGTGAGCGTGATAAAAATTCGCAAGTTGTGAGTCATCGTTGCAACGCCACAAATGGCACGAATGAAAAAGTGTCACAAACGCGATGAGGCTCCTCTACCTGGCCGCATGCTTGGGCCTGCGCCGCCGAGGTGTTTGGCCCAGCCGCCGGAACGCAATAAGTCGCGGACTCCGTTTGTCGCACTTTTTCGATCGTGCCATTTGTGGCCTTGTCCCGGTCGTGGCACTGGTGGCCATGGGCTTGGCGCATGACTATCGTTCCCTCATCTTATTGGCCGGGGACCGTTACCGGCTCGTGCCGCTCGACTTGAGTTTTGACCAAATCTTTTTCGATCTAGTGGCGTCTTCGCGCCAGGAACTCAGCCATTCGTTCACGTGGTGCACTCCCGGCTACACGGTCGAGACTGCCAGAGCCTGGCTGCAAAGCCGGGAACGGGCCCGAGCGGAAGATCGAGCCTACGATTTCGTGATCACCCGGGCCGACAACGGAGAATTGGTCGGCGCGTGCGGGATTAACCAGATTCAGACCGAGCACCGGCTCGGCAATTTGTATTACTGGGTAGCCGCGGCCGAACAGGGACGAGGTGCGGCCACCGCGGGCGTTTCCAGCCTGGTCGAGTTCGGGCTTAAAGGTCTCGGTTTGATCCGTCTTGAGATGCTGGTGCCGGAACGCAATTTTAGCGCGGAACGGGTAGCTGAAAAGGTCGGTGCGACTCGTGAGGTGCTGCTGCGCAACCGGTTGATCCTGCAAGCGCGGGTCCAGCATGCCTACCTGTTTTCAGTTCTCGGTTCACCCGAAGCGCTCCTTTCCCCACCCGATCCCCGGTGGGAAAAGATCACGGTAACGGGTAACGGGTAACGGGTGTCGGTCACACGGCGGGCACGGCGGGTGTGGCGGGCACGACGTAAGAGTTCACACGGTCACACCACGGGCACCACGTAAGAGTTCACACGGCGAACACGGCGGGCCACGGCGACCACGGCGGGAAGAGGAAAGAGTTCGGAGTTCGGAGTTCGGAGTTCGGAGTTCGGAGTTCGGAGTTCGGAGTTCGGAGTTCGGAGTTCGGAGTTCGGAGCGGCAGGATGGGGGGTGGGTGCGAGTGTCAACCTTAGAGTTGCCGCCGGGTCCCCTTAATCTGTGTCAATCTGTGTAATCTGTGGATGTTTTCTCTTTTCTGCGTTCTTCTGCGCGTTCTGCGGATGATTTAATCTTTCCGCCGTGGCGCCGTGTGAGTCTTTTGCGCCGTGCCCGCGGTGTGACTGGGGAATTAAAACCATAACCGGACGGCAGACGAACATAGAGCGCTAAAGTCCCCCCCTTTATGAATACTTCCCACGAGCTGCAATGGATCGACTACCTGATCATGATCATTTATTTCGGCTTCGTCCTAGGTATCGGCGTTGTGCTGAAGCGATACATGCGGACCAGTTCCGAGTTTTTGTCGGCAGGCCGCTCGATCCCCGCCTGGGTAGCCGGCTTGGCGTTCCTGTCGGCGAACCTGGGCGCCCAGGAAGTGATCGGCATGGCGGCATCCGGCGCCAAGTACGGCATTGCGACCAGCCATTTTTATTGGTTAGGGGCCATTCCGGCCATGGTGTTCGTCGGCATTTTCATGATGCCGTTCTATTATGGCTCGCGGGCGCGCTCGGTACCCGACTACCTGTCGCTGCGGTTCGATGAAAAGACCCGTGGTCTGAACGCGATCACCTTCGCCGTCATGACGGTCATGTCGTCGGGGATTTCAATGTACGCGATGGCCCTGTTGATTCAGACCCTGCACATCTTTGACACGCCCTTTCGCGTGCTGCACCTGCCCGAGAGCTGGGTTTTCCACGTCAGCATCGTGCTGTCGGCCATAATCGTGCTGGGTTACATTTTTCTGGGCGGCTTAACCAGCGCCATCTACAACGAGGTTTTACAATTTTTTCTGATCGTGGCCGGCTTTGCACCTTTGGTGTTCCTGGGGCTTAAAAACGTGGGCGGCTGGGGGGGCCTGAAGGCCAACTTGCCGCCGGCCTTTGTCCACGCCTGGCGCGGCATGGATAACCCGCACAACAACCCGTTGGGCGTCGAGTGGTTCAGCCTGGTTATGGGGTTGGGCTTTGTCCTGTCATTTGGTTACTGGTGCACCGACTTCCTGGTAGTGCAGCGGGCCATGGCGGCCGATTCGATGAACGCGGCCCGCCGCACCCCCCTGATCGCAGCGGTACCGAAAATGTTGTTCCCGTTCCTGGTAATCTTGCCGGGCTTGATTGCTCTGGCATTGACCCGGCCCGCCCAAAACCCGGCGGTAGCGAGCGCGCACGGTTCAGCGCCGCAGAGTGCAGAGGTGGCCAGCGCACAGGAACCGTTGATTCCGCCTCAGCTCAGCGCCAAGACCGGCGAGGTGGTGCGCGACAAGGACGGCAACGAGGTGCTGGACTACAACCTGGTCATCCCGCAAATGCTCCTGCACTACTTCCCCAGCGGGATGCTGGGTATCGGTCTTACGGCCCTGCTGGCCAGTTTCATGTCGGGCATGGCGGGAAACGTGACGGCCTTCAATACGGTCTGGACCTACGACATCTACCAGGCCTACATACATAAAGGCGACAGTGATGAGCATTACTTGCAGATGGCACATTTCGCCACGGT
The DNA here is from genome assembly GCA_019247695.1 of Verrucomicrobiota bacterium. NCBI lineage: Bacteria > Pseudomonadati > Verrucomicrobiota > Verrucomicrobiota bacterium. The sequence continues at coordinate 10,207 of JAFBAP010000053.1, forward strand.
CTTCGGAGTGCTCTTGTCGATAGGAGCGGCTTATTTTGCCGCCACGTTTAACAACATCATGGACATCCTGCAGTTGGTGTTCGCTTTTGTGAACGCGCCGCTGTTTGCAACCTTTCTGTTAGGCATGTTCTGGAGGCGGGCGACGGGACATGGCGCCTTTGTGGGGCTGCTGGCCGGGATTGCCGGAGCGGCCCTGCACCAGGGTCTGACGCTGCCGGAAGGCGCCGTGCCCGGGATTAAAGGTGGCTGGATCGCGGTGTTAAACACCTACTCGAGCGAGATGGCGCAAAACTTCTGGACCGCGATCTGGGCCTGGACGACCTGTTTTATTGTGACGATCATCGTCAGCCTGGCGACCAAGCCGCGGCCGGAAAGTGAGCTGCGCGGCTTGGTTTATGCCCTGACGGACAAGGCGCACGACGCCGGCGGCGCATGGTATACCCGGCCCGTGCCGGTGGGCCTGATCGTGCTGGCGCTGACCTTGTTGCTCAACGTACTTTTCTTTTAGGAGGAAACTAACAAATTAGACGGAGATTATATGGGCTTCGATATTCGACTGCCGATTGGTTATCTGTTCACCATCCTGGGTCTGTTGCTGGCCCTGTATGGGCTAATGTCCGCCAACAGCGCAGCCTACCAGCGCTCGCTTGGGATCAACGTCAATCTTACGTGGGGAGTGGTGTTATTGATTTTCGGCTTGATCATGGCCTACTTCGCCAAACGGTCACAGTCCCGCGTACGGCGCGAGGCGCCGGATGCTGCCCCGCAAGGCGCTGCGCCGCGGCACCACATGCACTGATAAAACACAAAAGTTGAAACGACTCGTACGGGTCGCGGGTTGAGTGGCCGGGTTACCCCCGGCGGGCTCGCAGTTCGTTCAATCCGCGATCCGTACCGATTAAGGTGATTAAAGGTGGCAATCGAATACAAACGTTTAGGAAAACATGGGGTTCTGGTCAGCAACATCTGCCTGGGCACCATGAACTTCGGCTGGCATACCGGCCCGGAAGAAAGCTTCAAGATCATGGACCGGGCCCTGGAGCTCGGCGTCAATTTCTTCGACACTGCCGACGTTTACGGCCGGGGCGGCGAGCAGGGCGACACGGAAGAGATCCTGGGGCGCTGGTTCGCTCAGGGCGGGAGCCGCCGCGAAGCGGTGGTCCTGGCCACGAAGGTCTTTAATCCCGTTCAGCGTAAGGCCAACCGGGCTGAACCTAATACGGACGGCCGAAGTCTTTCCGCCTATAAAATCCGCAAGCACTGCGAGGGAAGCCTGAAACGGCTCCAGACCGACCACATCGACCTTTACCAGATGCACCACGTGGACCGGGATTGCCCCTGGGACGAGATCTGGCAGGCCTTCGGACAGTTGAGCCACCAGGGCAAGGTGGTCTACGTGGGATCCAGCAACTTTGCGGGGTGGGACATCGCCACCGCTTGCCAGGAGGCGTCCAAGCGCGGCTTGATGGGGCTCTCCAGTGAGCAAAGCATCTATCACCTGAATAATCGGGTGGTGGAACTGGAAGTTATTCCCGCCTGCCGGTACTACGGCCTGGGACTCATCCCGTGGAGCCCCTTGGCCGGCGGTCTCCTGGGCGGAGCGCTGGAAAAACTGGAAAGCGGCCGGCGTACCAGCGAGGAAGCCCGGAAGGAAATCAACGACAACCGGCCCAAGCTCGAACAGTACGAAGCCTTGTGCAAAAAACTGGGCGAACCCCCGGCCGCGGTGGCCCTGGCCTGGCTTTTGCACAATCCCATCGTGACGGCGCCCATCATCGGCCCTCGAACCATCGAGCAACTTGAGTCCACCCTGCGCGCAACCGAAATCAGGTTGGATGGGGAAATCCTGCGAAGGCTCGATGAGATTTTTCCGGGTCCTGGCGGCGAAGCGCCTCAAGCCTATGCTTGGTAAATGACAGCGAGATGAGCCCGGCGAAGAAACAGCTTGCCCGTTTCATGGCGCTCGCCGGCACGCTTCTGCCGGCTTTACTGGGCTGCGCGCAGTCTGGCCGGGTAACCACGGTCGGTTTCCCGAGCGCCCCTCAAGACCGGTTTCCTGCCCGGGCAGGCACTTACGATCTTCGCGAAGAAGTGGACGACTCGCCCGATTTTTACCACGGTAACTTCGAGCCGTACCGGGAGACGCCGGTGCCGTCCGGGGATGAGTTTCGATGATGGACGCCGCGGCGGCATGCCGGCCCGCGGCAGGTCAACAACCTGGGCCAAAGATGCCACGATCCAAAAGGGTGAAACAACCGCGTTGCGGGGTTTACCTGAACTTGTTTATTGCGCTAAACGTCGCGGTCTGCCTGACGCTCGGCGGCTGCGCGCATCGCGCAAGCGGGCGTTCGACCGCCGCGCAGACGCCAACCTACCCGCCGATCTCGCCGGCTTCGGTTCAGATTATTAATCGCCGGCCGCCGGTCGCCTATGACGAACTCGGCAGGGTAACGGTTCAGACGGAAAGCGTTCAGCCCCGTGCCCGGAGCATGCAAGAGGTACGGGAAATGGCCGCGCAGGCCGGCGCCAATGCCGCTGTTCTGCTGGATGAGAGGACTTTCCGGCAGCACAACAGCGTTACGCGACGAAGCACGAACATGCGCCGGCTGATCGCCCTGTTGATCCGCCGTAAGGACGTCTGGACGCCACCGTTGGAGAATCCGTACCAGGTACCGGCGGCGCCTTCGCCCTCCCCGAGCCCACGCAGCGAACGCGGCGCGCCGCCCCCGCCGGCGCCTCAGGGGGCCCCGCCTGGAGCAACGGGCACCTGAAGAATAGGATGCCACGAATAAAGGGCTTTCATCTGCGGCATTCCCTTTCAGCTGCTTTCAGCTGTTGTCGGCTTGCGCCGTCGGATGATAGCCCGTCCCCAAAATAGCGTCGTGCAGCGAGGGGGCGTGGACTTTGCGGGCATCAAACGTCACCCGGACTTCGGCCCGGTCCAGGTCGGCGACTGCACTCTCAACACCATCCAGGTCGCGCAGGGCAGCTTCAATCTGGGCCGCGCGATGCTGATCGTCGAGCCCTTCGACCGCGATAATGGCGTTTTCCAGAACCGGTTGATCGGTAGGGATCGGGGCGTGTGGGTCGGCGGGGTCTTGCTGTGACATAAGTGATCTGGTTTTGAAAGGTTCGCATTACGACGGGGATTTCTCCACCACGGCGAGCACATCCTGCGCCTGCTTGTCCGTAGCAGCGTGCGTATCGAACCAGACCAGCCTGCCGTCCTTGAACAGGTAAGCCTGCCTGGCCGCCGCGACCTCCATGATGATGGGCACGCCGAACGCGCTCGTCACCTTACGATCGGTGTCGGCGATCAGCGGAAAAGGAAGGTGTTCCTTTTCCTGGAACCGTTTCTGATCGGCTACCGAATCAAGGCTGACCCCGACCACCCGCACGTTGTGGTGCACCAGGTCGGCATACGCGTCCCGCAGACTGCAGGCCTGCGCGGTGCAGCCGGGCGTCATCGCTTTCGGGTAAAAGTAAACGAGCAGGTATCCGTGCGCTCCCGTGCTGGGAAGGTCCAGCACCTGGCTATCCTGAGTCATTCCGGCAACGCTGGGAATAGGATCGCCCAACTTCAATTTTGGGTTTGCGGCCACAACCTTCAACGCCAGAAGGCCACCCAGGGTGGCCACAACCGCTCCAAGCAGAATTTTCCTCATCATATGAACAATATTGAACAATTCGTCTCCACGCCTGCGCCGGGCGCCCGGGAATTCGTCTCACATGTGGAGCAACCCGAGCAGGCCGATCACAATCAGATAAATCGCCACGATAAAGCTAAGCAACCGGGGCACAATCAGGATCAAAATCCCGGCGATCAGAGAGACCAAAGGTGAGAGCGTAACAGCAATCAGGGCCACAATTGGGGAGAAGGCGAGGGTCATGGTGGAATGGATAAAGATTGTCTTTAAGTCACAACGGACCGGTATCCGGGTCAAGCCGGACGCCGCAGAATGGCTTTGCTCAGCATGGCGTGATAGACATTGCCCAGCCCTGAGGGTCAGGGCCTTCCGGCCCATTCCCGTTGACGACATCCCATGATTGCTATCTCGGCAAACGTCGGATAGGCAAGGTCGGTGCCTGCCCTTAATTACGCTTCAGCCCCTGCAAAAACGCGGCTGCTCCTGGTTTACGGCCTGGGCGGTTTTGCCATGAACCTGACGAATCTGGTCATGTCGCAGTGGCTTTACGAGCGGTACGTCGTCGAGGGCGTACTCGCAGCTTCCACCTTTGCAATCCTTCTTCTCGCCGGGCGCTTGACCGACGCATTTTCCGATCCCCTCATCGCTTTCTGGACGGATAACCTGAGGACCCGGTACGGCCGCCGGCTTCCCTTTCTGCGTTGGGGCACCGGCCCGTTTGCCCTGGCCTGCGTGTTGCTCTGGACGCCGCCCGTAACCCTCGATCCTGCCGGGCGCACCCTCTACGCGTTCGTTGTTACCCAGTTTTATTTTCTCATGTACGGGCTGGTGATTACCCCCTACCTGGCGCTTCTGCCAGAACTTTTGGTGGATCAGCGTGACCGCCTTAATCTGACCACCGCACAATCGACCGCGGCCCTGGCCGGCACCCTCTCTTTCGCCTTGACCGGCGCGGTCCTGCAGGCTGGCGGCTACGGGGCGATAGCCTTGATGCTCGCCGCCGGCGTGGTCATCTCTTTCTTGCCCGCAGCTTTTACTCTGCGCGAATCGGAGGCACGCACCAGCACGGCGCCCGCCGGTCTGAGAGAGTTTCCCCGCTGGTTAGGGCAAGGACTCAGGAATACGGATTTCCACCCGCTCCTGGCCGCCACGTCTCTTTTCTGGTTCGGCCTGAACCTGATCCTGATGCTTGTCCCACGGCTGGTTCAGGAGCAGTTGCACGCACCCCCGGGCGCCGTAACCCTGGTGATGCTGCCCTTTATCGGGGTGAACCTGATCGGGTTTTTCATCTGCAACGGGCTGGCCAAGCGCATCGGACCGCACCGCTGTTTCACGGGCGCCCTTCTGCTGGCCGGCTTGGAGTTTCCGCTCTTTGGGGTGTGCGGTCGGCTTCTGCCCGGCTTGGCCAGCGCACAAATCGTGGCCGCGCTGGCCGCGCTGCCGGCCGCCGGGTTTGCCGTACTCCCGTTTGCCTTGCTCGCCGAGGTTATTGACCGCGATGCCAAACGATCCGGCTACCACCGGGAGGCGCTTTATTTCGGTGTGCAGGCGATCTTTCAGAAGAGTGCCATCGGGTTGTCGGTGGTTGCGTTTGCGTGGATTCAGGCCAACCATTACGGGCTTGTCCTGGTAAGTTTGCTGGCCGGCGTGGCCTGTGGCCTCGCCGGGGGCATTTATGGCTGGGCAACGTTGCGCCGTGCCCGCCTTTGACGGCGATGCGATTGAGCGGTGCGGTTTGGAAGACTCGTCTTGATTGGCGCCGGATCCGTGATTCAGTGTCGGGCGTGCACTGGACCAAGGGCACCAACGCGCCTGAGGTCCACGCGACTAAATACGGACGTACTGTGTCATGCATTGCCGAGTTCGATTTCCGAAAAGGATGAAGTGTTCAACCCGGATCAGCCGGCTGCCCCGATGGGTAGGAATCGCAGGTGTGACTTTCCTGTCTGCGGTCCCCTGGTTTTGTCAGGCTTCGGAAGGCGATTGGCGGGAGGTGAGTCGAACTGCCGGCCTCGCCATCTCGGTCCGGGACCGCGGCGGTAACCCCATCAAGGAACTCCGGGCGGTGGGGACGATTGATGCGCCGACCTGGGTCGTGAAAAACGTCCTCGACGACGTCGACAGCTACCCCAGCTTCATGCCGTACACGGTTGAGGCCAGGCTCCTGAACAGGGACACCGCCAAGCGAACCGCCACCGTCTACATGAAGCTTGACCCGCCGCTGGTCGGACCCCGGGACGTCACCATCCGCATCCAGGAGCAGGTATCGAAAGCTCCTGACGGCAACATAATCTACAATTCTCACTGGGAAGCGGACAACGCTACCGGGCCGGCCGTTCAGGCCGGCGTGACCCGGATGAACCTCGACGAAGGTTCCTGGACGCTTGAACCCACCGCGGACGGCAAATCGACGCGAGCCATCTATTCGCTGTTGACGGACGCGGGCGGCAACCTGCCGCCGTTTGTCGTCAACATGGCCAATAAGCGCAGCATCGCCGATTTGTTCGAAGCGGTGCGCAAACAGACCCAAAACGGCAAATACCGCCAGAGTCAACTGGCCACCGATTCCAGTTCTTAGTCCCACGGTCACACGGCGGACACAGCGGATTTGGCGGGCACGACGTAAGAGTTCACACGGCGAACACGGCAAGCCACGGCGACCACGGCGGTGGATTCGCAGAACACGCAGAACACGCAGAAAAGAGAAAACATCCACAGGTTACACAGATTAGGGGCACACGACGGGCGCGGCCGCTCCGAACTCCGAACTCCGAACTCCAAACGCCGAGCTCCGAACTCTACCTGGCGCGGGCGAGCCGGTAGACGGTTCCGCTGTCGTCGTCGGAAATGTAGAGTGCCCCATCCTTGCCCGGTTTGACGTCTACCGGCCGTCCCCAGACGTCCTGCGTGGCGTCGTCCAGCCACCCGGTTACCAAGTCAACCTGTGAGCCCGGCCGGCCATCGTGCGTCCAGGGAAAGTACGCGACCTTGTAACCGGTCTTCCGGGTCCGATCCCACGAGCCATGGTAGGCCGTCACCAGTCCATGCCGTACCTGTTCGGGAACATTGCTTGATTGCAGAAAGGCCATTCCGAGCGGGGCGGAATGCGCCTGGATGCCTTTATCCACCCGTGTAAAGGTCGATTCGGGAAAACGGCGCCAATCCGGATTGTTATCGTAGTCCGGGTCAAAGGGCATGTTATCCAAGCCGGAAGGGGTATCGGGATCGGGATTTGCAAAGGGCCAACCGTAGTTGGCGCCGTCTTTGACGTGGATCAGCTCATCCGGCGGGTGATCGTCAACGTAGGAACTCAGGCGTTTGCCGTAGTCGTCGCCGTCACCCTGGCGCCAGGGCCGGTGGAAGGGGAACCGGATCTCGTCTCGCTCGTTGACGACGGCCCACAACTCGCCCGTACCGGGTAAAAAATCCAGGCCTTCGGCGTTCCGGATGCCGCGAGCGAAAATCCGCCCGTGGCTACCGTCAAGATCATATTGGTAGATCGCGGAACGTACCGGGTTGCTGGTGGTGTCGGACGGGCTCGCGTTGGTGGCTGAAGCGACATCGACGTACAGCTTGTTGTCGGGCCCGATCGCCAGGTTCTTGAGTTCGTGCCCGTAAGCGCCGCCCAGTCCCGCACTGCTGGCATCCGGCAGGTTAGGTACGATCACTTCCCGGTTCGAGACCCTTTCGGAAGCCGGATCGTAGCGGAAACGCACAATCTCATTGCATTCACCGACGTAAAGGTAAGTGGCGCCGTCGATGTTCTTAAAGGCCATGCCTTGAGGCAGCCGGAGCCCGCTGGCGAGCAGTTGCACCGAGCGATCTCCGTCAAGCCGCACCAGCCAGATCTTGCCGTGCGCCGGTTGGGAAACCAAAAGGTTCCCAGCCGGGGTGCCCATCAGAAAGCGGGCACGGGCGATTCGAGCAACCACCTCGATGATGAAGCCTTTGGGTACCCGCAGCCTTCGTTCCCGATCGAACGTACCCTCACGGAGTTCGGAAGGCACCTGCACCGGCACCGTTTCGAACGACAGCGGGTCGGCAGCCCTGGCGGGCAAGGTAACGGCCGGCAGCGCCATCGTTACCGCCCAGGTTACGCCAAACCAGTTCACAAAGCATCGCGGGAGAAGAGACGAAAGGGGTCGCAACAGCATGGCCGATTCCAGGCAGGTAAGCTGGTCGCACCCGCCCGGGGTTGCAATGGCGATTTGCATCCGCTTCTATCCTTCGGTGATTTGCGTTTGGGTAAACAAGCGCGACTGGCGCCAACCGGGGCCGATCGTGAACGTCGGTCTGCGCAATGCGTACGCCCTTGCGGCGCTGGGGAAAGAAACTCACTTTTTTGTCGGTGCAGGACCGGCTTCCGAGACCGCCGGTGACCTGAAGGAATTCTATGGTCTGGATGCCAACCCGAACCTTCATATCCATCGGGTCGCGCGTACGGCGCTGCTCGCCCGGTGGGGGTTGCGCCCTGGTGAGACCAGCAGCGGCCCGATCTTTCGCCAGGCCGCCCGGTTTATCCGCACGTCAGTGAGCAACAATGCGGTGGTCGCGGTGATTACCCGGGAAGCTTCGTTCTTGCCGTACCTGGTTTGGCTCAAGGCATGGTGCGGCTCGCGCCTGCTTGGTTTCTATGAAGCTCATGATTTTCATGGCGACCTTGCCTGGCGCCGCGCCCAGCGCTTGCCGGTCAGGAGCCAGGATGTACGCCAAAGCTGGCTGGAACGGTTATTTTTACCGTGGTTAGACGGCGTGATCTGCATCACCGGCGCGCAACGGGACCTGTTTGCCGCCAGACAGAGCCGGTTGGCCATTTGCACGTTGCCGCTAGGCACCGACCCCGTTGATGCGCCGCCTGTCGACCCCGAAACGCGCCGTGTCTTGCGACGGGCCGTCTACATCGGGCGCCTCTCCCGCGGCAAGGGCCGCGATCTGCTGCTGGCCGCGGCCCCGCAACTGGCGCGGGCCGGGATCAGACTGGCTTTCTGGGGCGGCAATTCCGAGCAGGCCGCCGCCCTGCAACGCCAGGCGGCCGATCAGGGCGTGGGCGCGTGGGTCGAAGTCATAAGTTCACGCCCGCCGGATGCGCTCGGCCGGGATCTGAGCGCGCGTGCCAGCGTCGGGCTGGCTCCGTTGGCCGATGACGCATACAACCGTTACCTGACCTGCCCGGTGAAAGCGCTCGATTACCTGTCGCACAGTCTCCCGGTGGTCGCCAGCGACCTGCCTTCGACGCGAGAAGTGCTAGGTGATCAGGGCGCCGGCCGTTTCGTTCCGCCCGGCGATGCCGATACGCTCGCACGATCCATCATCGAACTGCTCGATGATGCCGCCGCCTACGCGGCCGCAACGCGCGCTGCGCACGCACGTGCCTGTGCGCTGGCCTGGCCCAAGCGCGGAGAACGACTGCTGGCCTTTATAGAATGCCAAAGATAAAATGCCACAAATGACGGACTCCTACCTGCGGCATTCCCGGCCCCTTCGGCTCGTAGCGTCAGGGCAACGCTGCAAATGACGGAAGTAGGAGAGCACGCCACCGGCTGGCTTCTCTTCCATCTATGGCGTTCTTCCGCTTATAACATCTGCGGCATCCTAGACGTCCGTCATTTGTGGCATTTTTTTCACTTGTGGCATTTGTGGCATTTTATCTTTGGCATTTTATAGGTCACCTCGGGTCCAGATCTCCGTGCGTCCGATGACGGAGAGAAGGACGTAACCGCGCACCTCCAAGGTGTTGGCTCCCGTCAACTCCATGGTGCAGGAATAAGTCTTGCCGGATTTCGGATCGTAGATGGTTCCATGGTCCCATTTCCCGGCGCCAGCGGGGGTGAATCCGGTCATGAAGACCATACCGATGATGGGGCGGCTGCGTTTGGCGGCGTCCGGGTTGTGGATATCCGTTTTGACCCTGCCGTCAGGGGCGAGCGGTTCGCGCAGCGCCACGATTTTCGCGTTCAGTTTTCCGGATTCTTCATAGATTTCGAATGCGCCGTCCTGGTTATGCCACCGGCCGGCGACGTCGGCCGTCCGGGTAGATTCGGACGCACCTGCGATGATGGGTAGTCCGGCGAAACCGCACGCAAACGCCGCAAACAAAAGGCTGACGTAAAGACGGATCATACTACGAGGTCGTGGCGACCTCGCCAAAAGTTACGTTTCAGTTCTGACCTATGGACGTTCGCTTTTTGAGCCGGTTGAGCAGAACGCAGCAAAAAAGATTGGCAGCGTCACGGGACCATCGTACGTACGGGGGGTGCGAATCTTCTCGCTAAACCGTTTACCTTAATCCGGATCTCTTCCTTTCCCGCATGAGCAGCGACCGTCCTGAGCCTAAAACAAACTGGCGTAACCTTTGTCCGAAAATAATTCTCGAAGGAACCCGGATGACCTATAAAACGGAGATTGCGTTCGGTCTGAACGAGCATCCCCGGTTTGTGGGGCCGCGCAAGTACCGTTACCATTCCCCAATCATCTCCGCGGAATGGGGGGGATTCCTGAACGCGCCCTGGGGTGAATGCCTTATCACCTTCAGCCCGGAACGTGAAACGCTCGCCCTTGAGACGTACGAGCTGTGGTTGCAGCTTTTCGAGCATCAACCCTACCTTTCCTACATTGTCGACCGTTTCCATCTCTCGACCCAGGTCTACCAGTGGCTCTACCGGCACCGGAAATACGACTTCACGGAATTGGAAGAACGCCTTTACCAGCTTGGGTTCCGCCTGGTCTTCTGCCATCGCGACCCGGATACCTTTGTTGAGGCGCGGCGCGAGCGCCTCAAGGTCTCGGGCAACCCGAGCCAGTATGATGACCTAACCCTGATCATGCGCGAACAGGAGCTCCTGGCGAGTTACGCGGAGAAGAGCATCCTGCCGAAGTTTTACGTCGACATCACTGATGGCGACCTTCGATCCAAGATGGAAGCGATCGTGGGCTGGTATGAAGCGACCGGAGGCCTCACCGTGGATTGCGACCGGGTACGTCCGGTCGTGAACGAAAAGCTGCCCTCGGTCGTCGAGTCGGCGGCTTGAAACCGAACCGCACGGGTTCGGCGGAGACAGGCCTGCCTGCGTGGCCGGCTGGCTGGTCGTGTGCGCTGGTGTTTACTCGATCAGGAGCGTCTGCGTTGCAGGCCGTATTGCGGGGTAAGCATAGCGCCAGGCGTCCCAAAGACGAATCGGTGGCTCGTCGGTCGAGCCGGCAAAGCCGGTCTGATTACGCGCGGTTCCCAGATGCACGGCGATCCGGAATGGATCCTGGAAGGGTGCTGCGTTCTTACCCGCATTGCGCACGTGCGCAGGCGCTCTTTTCCTCATGCTTGACTTCCCTTGAAACCGTTGCAATGCATGCCCGGGAAAAAGCAGGAGCCGATCCCGCCTGACCCCAGCACAGGTACGCGGGTGGCGACGGCTCGATTGGTTTTTCCCTGGTTGAGCGTCGCCTTCCCCCCTTGACGACGGCAACTGCATCCTTCACCAATCGAGCCGCGCTCTTCTTACTGATCCCCGTTCGTTGGCTGAACGCCTTTTAGTAGAGCAACCCTTGTGCCAGGTGCGCTGAGCATCCGCTTTCAGGGGCGGTGCGGGACCTGAGTGCCCGGGAGGAGCGGCAGGTTGGCCGGCCCTCCCGCGGATTCTCCGAGGCCAGCGACGCATCCGTCCTGTTGCCGTGCCGGTACCTACCACACCGTAACCGCACCCAGCCCTCTGCAAAAAAAAACGCCAAGGTGGACGTAATGCCTGCCGTTCTGCAGCCACCTTTGGTTTTTCCTGATGGGCGGTTTTATGCAGTGTCAGCGTCGCCCAAGGTTTTTGATTTTCTGCGTTGCTTCCGGGCATTTAATCGTAAGACACAAGAGCGTCTGCGATAAAAATAAACATGCCAAACCCGGGACAGGTCGAAGCTGAAATCCGGCGACTGCGCCGCGAGATCGAGGAGCATGATCGCCTTTATTACCAGGAAGCTGCGCCGAAGATAAGCGATCAGGCTTACGACCAGCTGATGAGGGTTTTGCGGGACCTGGAGGTTGCCCACCCGGAGTTCGTGACGGCAGATTCGCCGACTCAGCGGGTGAGCGGCCGGCCGCTGGACGCTTTCCGGCAAATTACGCACCGCTCACCGATGCTGAGCCTGGAGAATACCTATTCCGAAGGGGAAGTGGCTGAGTTCTTTCGCCGGATTGAACGGCACCTCGCCGGAGAACGAACTTTAGCGATCATCGAGCCGAAGGTCGATGGGGTGGCGCTCTCGCTGTTTTACCAAAGTGGCAAGCTGGTGTACGCCGCCACGCGGGGCAACGGGGTGGCGGGTGACGACGTGACCGCCAATGTGCGCACCATCCGTTCCGTGCCGCTTCGTCTGCACCCGCCGTACCCGGAGGAGGCGGAGGTCCGGGGAGAGGTCTTTATGCCGAAACGGGTTTTCGCCGCGTTGAATGAAAGTCGTGAACAGGCCGGGGAACCGCTTTTTGCCAACCCGCGAAACGCCGCCGCCGGCAGCTTGAAACAGCTTGATGCCCGGATTGTGGCTGAACGCAAGCTGGACGCCGTGTTCTATGGCTGGGGCTATGTCTCCGGGAGCAGCGTCCGGTCACATCAGGCGGCCCTGGCCGGGATCGCCGGGTGGGGGTTGCGCACGCCGGCCCGGACCTGGATGGCCGAGACCGTGGAAGGCGTGCTTGCGGCGATCAAGGAACTTGACGTCATGCGGCACGGCTTCCCTTACGAAACGGATGGGGCGGTGGTGAAGGTGGACGACTTCGGCCAGCGCGAGCGCCTGGGTTACACTTCCAAGGCGCCGCGATGGGCGATGGCGTTCAAGTACCAGGCGGAACGGGCTGAAACCCGTTTGCTGTCGATCGACGTCCAGGTGGGACGTTCCGGTAAGCTGACTCCGGTGGCAAACCTTGAGCCCGTCCAGCTTAGCGGCACCGTGGTGGCGCGCGCAACGCTGCACAACGGAGAGGAGATCAAGCGCAAAGACATCCGGGTGGGTGACGTGGTGCGCATCGAAAAGTCAGGGGAAATCATCCCGGCCGTCGTTGAAGTGGTGGCCGCGCGCCGCACCGGTACGGAGCAAATTTTCGTCATGCCGGACCATTGCCCAAGCTGCGGCCGGCCGGTGGTCCACATGGCCGGCCAGGTGGATCTCCGCTGCGTGAACGTCGAATGCCCGGACCAGGTTAAACGGCGCCTTGAACACTTCGCTCACAAAGGCGCGCTCGACATTGAAGGGCTCGGCGAAGCGATGGTCACCCAGTTGGTCGATGCGGGGCTCGTCCGGCGGATCGATCATGTCTATGACCTAACGGCCGAGCAGCTGGGCGGGTTGGAGCGGATGGGAACCAAGAGCATCAGCAATCTCTTGAACGCCATTCAAGCCAGTAAAAGCCAGCCGCTCTGGCGCCTGATCTTCGGGCTCGGCATCCTGCACGTGGGGGCGACCGCCTCGCGCGAGCTCGCGTCTTATTTTGGAACGCTGGACGCCTTGAAATCCGCCGGGGTCGAGGAGTTAACCCGCGCGCATAACACCGGTTCCGTCATGGCGCAGAGCATTTACGATTGGTTCCGCCACCCGGATAATGCGGCGCTGATTGAAGCTTTGCGAAGACACGGGTTGAACTTCGGCCACCAGGGCGAGGTTGAAACCTTGAGCGCCAAGTTGGCCGGTACCAGCTGGGTGATCACCGGCACGCTCAGCCGGCCACGAGACGCGTTTGAGGACTTGATCCGCCGGCACGGCGGCCGGATTACCAGCAGCGTAAGCAAGAAAACGAATTATCTGCTCGCCGGAGAAGAGGCCGGCGGCAAACTGCAGAAAGCACGCCAGCTCGGGGTGCAAGTGATCGGCGAAGATCAGCTTGCAACGCTGTTGGCTGCACCCTGAACTTGACTTAGGGGGTGCAGTCTTTTATGGCGTTATAAATTTTTTCATGTCCAATCTCAAAACGGCTCCCGGGCAGCCTAAATACCGCCGGATTGTTTTGAAAGTAAGCGGAGAAGCCCTTCGAGAACCGGGCAGTCACGAGACGATTTCCCCTGCCATCGTCAGCGACATCGCTCGTCAGATACAGGAAGTGCGCGATCTCGGTGTTGAAGTGGCCGTCGTGATCGGGGGCGGCAACATCTGGCGCGGCCTTGCCGCGAGTCATCGCGGGATGGACCGCACCACCGCCGACTACATGGGGATGCTGGCTACCGTGATCAACGGCATGGCGCTCCAGAGCGCCCTCGAACAACTCGGGGTCGTCACGCGGCTGCAAACGGCGATTGAAATGGCTAACGTCGCCGAACCCTTTATCCTGCGGCGGGCCATCCGCCACCTCGAATTGGGGCGCGTGGTCATCTTCGGCGCCGGCACCGGCAACCCGTTCTTCTCAACCGATACCACGGCGGCGTTGCGGGCCAGCGAGATTCGGGCTGAGGTGATCCTCAAGGCGACCAAAGTCGACGGAATCTACGACAGCGATCCGAAGCTGAATCCCAATGCCCAGCGCTACGAGTGGGTTACCTACAGCGAAGCGCTCACCAAACGGCTCAAGGTCATGGATTCCACCGCGTTCAGCCTTTGCATGGACAACCGGGTGCCGATCATTGTGTTCGACATGGCCGTGCCCCATAATATCAGGCGCGTGGTTTGCGGCGAAAAAGTTGGGACCCTGGTAACCTCGGAATAAGCGCCCGAAGGGATCGGATCGGAAACGCTCCGAACGTGCGGTGGCCCGTTGACGAGCCATTCGGCGTGCAGGTACCCTTGAGACAAGTTTGTGGAGGCAGCAGTTATGACTGGAGACGATATTTTGTTGGACACGGAGGAAGCGATGGAAAAGAGCACGGAGTACCTGCTTCACGAATTCGCTTCCTTGCGGACGGGGAAGGCCTCACCGGGGTTGGTGGAGAACCTTGACGTGTCTGCTTATGGCACGACGATGAAGCTGAAACAGTTGGCGCTGATCACCACGCCGGAACCACGCCTGCTTGTGATCCAGCCGTTTGATGCGAGCGTCACGCGCGACATCGAAAAGGCGATCAGCGAATCGAAGCTGGGCATCAACCCGGCCGTTGAAGGTAAACTTATTCGCCTGCGAATTCCGGAGCTTTCCGAGGAGCGCCGGAAGGATCTGGTCAAAGCTGCCCGCCACATGGCGGAAGAGGCCCGGGTTCGGGTCCGCGGCAGCCGGCGAGGCGCCATCGACCAGGTGAAGAAGCTGGAGAAAGATGGAAAGATCACTGAGGACGACCGGCGTCACCTTGAGCAGGAAATTCAAGAACTGACCGACAAGTACGTCAAGCAGATCGACTCTCACCTGGAAACGAAGGAAGTCGACATTATGAAGGTATGAAACTGGTCCCCTGCGCGGTCATTGCAGCCGCTTTGATCGTTGGCCCCGTAATTTTCGCCGCGCCACGGCCGGCCCCGGGACCGGCCAGGCAGGTTCCCCCCAGCAGCGTCGTCCGGCCCGCCCCGGAATTCGCCTGGAGCAGCGTGGCGGGTAAGGTCCGTCGCCTGCGCGACCTCCGGGGGCAACCGGTGGTCCTGGTTTTTGCAACCGGCCCGGCGGCAAAGGATTTCGCCCGGCAAGTCAAGCAGATCACCCGTCAGTATCGGCTTCTGGCGGCGCGTAACGCCGTGTTTTTTGTAGCCTTTACGAAAGAGACGGGGGTGATTACCCGCTCGGACGTGCCGTTTATCGTGTTGCCGGATCCCGAGTCAATCGCAGACGAATACCAGGTGGGCGACTTTGGCATCGCCATTATCGGCCCGGACGGCAACCTGGATTACGCAACGGACCGCGTCATTCCGGGCCAGCGAATTCTGGACGTCATCAATAATTCTTTTCAGGTCCAGGCTCAGCAGCGGCGAGGCTGAGGCTGATAAGGCAAGGCAGGCCCTCAACGCCGTCACGACGCGGCGCCGGGTCATGGTCAACCGGTCAACCCTTAGGTCCTCGCCGTTGTTGACCCTGGCGGGGAAGGCTTCGATGGTTTCACGGCCAATCCGGCCAGAGTATGGATACGCAGCATTACGCACGAATCAGTTTTTTCGTGAATCCAGCAAGCGGCAACGTCGGACCGGAAAACCGGGCCCTGGTGGAAGGGCGGCTTCGTGCGCTGACGGACTCGCTTGAGGTGCATGAAGTTACGCCGGCGTCGAAGCTGGTGGCGGAAGCCAGAGCTGCGGCCGAGGGAGGCGCGGAGTTGGTGGTGGTGGCGGGCGGTGACGGTACCATCCGGGAGGTTGCCTCCGGGATGGTAAACACCGGGGTGGCGCTCGGCATCCTGCCGCTTGGCACCTTCAACAACCTTGCCCTGAGCCTCGGTATTCCGCGTGAAATCGATCGCGCCTGCGAGATTCTCGAGCGCGGGCACCCTCGCAAGATCGATGTCGGCCTGGCCAATGAGAAACATTTCTTTTTCGAAGCCGCCGGGGTGGGGGTTGACGCGGAACTTTTTCCGATTGGGGAACTGGTCAAGCAAGGCCGGTTCACCATGATCTTTCGAGCTATCCGCCTGGCTTTGAGGTACCGCCAGGCGGCGGTTTTGTTACGTTTTGACCGGTCTGTGAGCGAAGCTTACCAATCCTCGCGCCGCGGCTTGTCGCCCGTGCGCCACCGGCGCCGCCGGTTTCGCTCAAAAAGCCGTAACCGCATCCGGTTAAGGTGTTCGTTCCTGGCGGTTGCGAACGGCCCTTACTATGGCACGAATTTCGCCATCTGCCCTACCGCCAAGCTTGATGACGGGCTCTTTACCATTGGGGTATTTCGAGACTTCAGCAAACGGGAGCTTGCCACCCACCTCTGGTCGATCAGCCGCGGCCGTTACCATTTCCATCCGAAGATGGAGATCTTCGAGGTGGAATCGTTCGAGGTGAATGCCCGACGGGCCTTGTTCGTCCATGTCGACGGCCTGCCGATCGGCACCACACCCGTCCGTTTTCGAGTATTGCGCGAGGCCCTGACGGTGATGGTGAAGGAGGGACCGAGCGTCGCATGAATTCCTCAAAACAAAGGTCGCAGGCCGTTCTAAACCAAGGCCGCAGGCGGTTCTGCGGGCACGCGCGCCCAATTCGCACTTGATTTGATGCCCCGCCCGTCGAACATTGCCTGCTGCGATGACTCTGACGGAGAAGATTTTAGCACGTGCAAGCGGGAAGGATCGCGTTGAGGCAGGCGATAACATTTGGGTTAACGTCGATATCCTTCTTACCCACGATGTTTGCGGTCCGGGCAGCATCGGTGTCTTTCAGCGCGAGTTCGGAAAGAACGCCAAGGTTTGGGATCCCAAAAAGATCGTCATTATTCCGGATCACTACATCTTTACCGCGGACCGGCTTTCCAACCGCAACGTGGACATCCTTCGGGAGTTCGCCAAGCAACAGGGACTACCCTATTTTTACGACGTCATCGATGACCCGAACGGCCAGTGGAAGTTTGATCCTGCGCGGGGCCAGGTCCGGCGCCAGTACGGTTCGCGTTACCAAGGCGTTTGCCACACGGCGCTGCCGCGGTTAGGCCATGCCCGGCCCGGTGAAGTGCTGTTCGGCACCGACTCACATACCTGCATGGCCGGGGCGTTCGGCGAATTTGCGACCGGTATCGGCAACACCGACGCGGGTTTCATCCTTGGCACGGGCAAGCTGCTCGTCAAGGTGCCCGACACGATGCGCTTCTACCTGGAAGGCGAGTTGCCGCCGGGCGTGATGGCCAAGGATGTGATTCTTAACGTGATCGGCGACATCGGTTTTGACGGGGCCACTTACCGGGCGATGCAATGGGAAGGACCCGGCGCATCGGCGTTGACCATGGATGACCGGATGACGATTGCGAATATGGCCATCGAAGCCGGAGGTAAAAACGGCATCTTTCCGGCAGACGAGAAAACCTTTGCCTACGTCAACGAGCGGCTTCGTGCCAACGGCACCAAAGCGGATTATGACCCGGCGGAGCTTGACCGTGACCAGAAGTTTATCTTCGACAAGGTTTACGACCTGTCCAAGCTGGAGCCCACGGTGGCGATGCACCCGAATCCGGGTAATCGCGCCCTGGCGAAAGAACTGGGTCAAGTCCGGTTGGACCGGGCTTACATCGGCTCCTGCACCGGCGGAAAGACGAGCGATTTCGTGGCGTTCGCCGAAGTGGTGCGGGGCAGGCACGTCAAGATCGACACGTTCGGGGTGCCGGCTACCTCGGATGTGGTCCACGAGTTGAAGACGCTCCGGATGGATTCGGCTTCAGTCTGGGATGTATTGGTCGATGCAGGTGTTATGATGACGGAGAACGCCTCCTGCGCTGCCTGTCTGGGTGGCCCGTCTGATACCTTCGGCCGGCTGAATGCGCCTCTGACCTGCATCAGCGCCACCAACCGGAATTTCCCGGGCCGTATGGGCAGCAAGGAATCGAAGGTGTTTCTGGCCAGCCCGTATACGGTGGCCGCTTCGGCGCTGACCGGGCACGTTACCGATCCGCGCGAGTTTCTGAATTGAACATGTTGTGGACGCCGATGTTGAAATGGCTTTTCCTCGGCGTCCTGTTGTTGGGTTTGGCCGGATTTGGTTGTGTTCACCGCCGGCCGCCTGATCCGCTGAAGGCGGCTGCCGCCGCGGCCGGCCCGGCGTTAGGTGACGATTTCAGGGCCACCAGACGCGGCGACGTTCCTCTGTACCGTTCGGGTCCTCGGCAAATGGCGATACCCGATACGCTGCTGCCCAAGGACACGCTGGTGCGGGTCGTGCGCACGCAGTTCGGTTACACCCTGGTGCAAACGGAGTCCGGGCTGCTCGGCTGGGTTGCCTCCGAGGATCTGGGCGCGCCGCCCGTCCTTCCGGCGGTTGCCGCCAGTGACGCAATGCCGCCATTGCCGGCCGGCGGGCCGGCGTCGGCCGTTAACCGGATCGACGCCCTCAATGCGAGGGCATCGGGGCAGGATACGCTTCCGGTCGGAGGCGCAGCCGGTGCCGGTTCGTCCCATCCGGAGACAAACGGCGACAGCGCGATCGTGGCGCGCTACCGCATTGACGCTCCTCCGGCGGCGGGGAACACCAACAAAGCGACGCACGCCGCC
Source organism: Verrucomicrobiota bacterium (assembly GCA_019247695.1). Lineage (NCBI taxonomy): Bacteria > Pseudomonadati > Verrucomicrobiota > Verrucomicrobiota bacterium. The sequence continues at coordinate 28,910 of JAFBAP010000053.1, forward strand.
ACACCTGCGGCTGCCGAGGCTACTAACAACCCGGCACCTTCGCCGGCAACGTCCGAGGCTGCCGGATCGGCATCCTCTCCCACTCCTGAACCTTCGCCTTAGTTCTTTCTATGCCGAACGTGATCATCAGCCCGGTTTTTGTGCTGGGCGATAACATTGATACCGATCAGATCATACCCGCCCATTACCTTACCCTCGTTCCTACCATCCCGGAGGAGTACGAAAAACTGGGTTCGTATGCGATGGCGGGATTACCCGAGGAACTTTACCCGACTCCGTTCATCGAGGAAGGCACGGCAAAAACGCATTATAAAATCGTAGTTGCCGGTAAAAATTTCGGCTGCGGCAGTTCCCGCGAGCACGCCCCGATCGCCATGGGTGCGGCCGGAGTGGAACTGGTCGTGGCGGAGTCTTACGCCCGGATCTTTTTCCGAAACGCGGTGGCTACGGGTGAGCTCTACCCTTTTGAAGCGCGGGAACGTTTGGTGGATAAAATCAAAACCGGCGACATCGCCACGCTCGATCTTGACTCCGATACGTTCGAGTTCGGCGGCCAGACTTACGTCCTCAAACCCATGGGCGACGTGCGGCCGGTGATTGAGGCCGGGGGTCTCTTCAACTACGCCCGTCAAACGGGGATGATCAGTTCCTGACGCGCAGCGCGTAACGGAGGGTGAAATTTTCGGTCATCACGCCGTGTTATAACCGGCGCGATTACATCGCCGAGGCCGTCGACAGCGTCCTTGCCCAAGGTTATGCGGATTTCGAACATTGGATCATTGACGCCGGATCGAACGACGGCACCCTGGAGGTGCTCGGACGCTATCCCCACCTGAAAGTGGTGTCAGAGCCGGACCGCGGGGTGTACGACGGCATGAACAAGGGCCTCTGCCGTGCGAGCGGGGATGTCGTGGTGCTGCTGAATTCTGATGACATCCTGACCCCCGGGGCGTTTCATTTGGCGGCCGGGCTCCTCGGCAGCACCGTCGGTACCATGCTGGTCTCCGGAGGTTGCGAAATTTTCCGGACGACCGCGGCGGGACGTGAAGTGGTCATGCACCGGTACCTGAACCCGCGGCACTACCAGCTTTCACTGAAAAATGTGACGGTAGGGCACCCGTTAATCAACGCGCGTTTTTTCCGTCGCAAAGTTTTCGAGCAGATCGGGCTTTTTGACCTGCGGTACCCGATTGCGGCCGACCGCGATTTTCTGATCCGGGCGGCGCTTCGCGGTCTGCCTGACGCGCCGGTCACGCGCCTGCTTTACCGTTATCGTTGGCACGCAGGTTCACTTACGATGAACGCGGGAAATGCTTCGCTCCTGCAAGGGATGCAGGATGGGCTGGAGATCGCACGGCACTACCTTTCGGCAGGCCGGTTGGCGCCCGCGGACGCCGCGCACTTCAAACAATGGCGCCGTGAATCGCTTGCGAACGAGGTCATGATCCATGCCGTCAATGGTGCGTTGCCTACCGCCGTGACGACCGCGATGCGGAGCGTCGCCCGGGAGCCGCTGACGGCCGTGACGTTGGCACGCCTCGGGACGCTCGCCGTCTACCGGCGTCTCCGTACCTGGAACCGGCTTCGGCAGGCGCATGATGAAGCGTAAAATCCGCGTTCTGCATTTGATCGACAGCCTGGACCTCGGGGGTGCCCAGACGTTGTTACTGGAGTGCCTGCCGCGCTTCGATCAGGACGCCTATGATTTTACCCTCGCGACGTTTCATGCCAACCGGCGCACGGTTTTTCTCAAACGTGCCTGCCAGGCCGGGATCCACGTCACGGCGCTCTCCCCTTACCGAATCCTCCCGTTGTACGCGGTGACGTTGCCGGCCCTGCTGCTCAGCGGTGCTTTCGATATAGTCCACTGCCATCTGTATGCCTCAAACTGGTTGGGCAGACCGCTCGCACGCCTGCTGGGCGTTCCGGTCGTGGTCGGCCATGACCACTGCTTCGATGCGTTCCGGTTTCGCTTTCCCTGGCGACGGATGGACGCCTGGAGCGCCCGTTTTGCCGACGTTAATTTTGTGATCTCCTCATCCATCATACAACGGTTGGTGGAAGACGAGGGCCTCGAGCCAGCGCGGCTGGCGTTGCTGCCAAACGGGTTCGCCGCGTCGCCCGTCGCCCCTCGATCGAGCCGGTCCGGCGTAAACCGCGGCGAGCGGCGTGGGGCCCGCGCCGATTTCCGGTGGATAGGAGCAGCCGGACGTCTGGTCGGCTGGAAACGGTTCGACCGCTTTCTGGCCCTGGCGCAGGCGCTGTCGACCATCGATGACCGGTACCGGTTCGTCCTCGCCGGCGACGGACCGGCCGCAGCGCGACTGCACGCCATGGCAAAGCGGCTTGGTCTGGATGAACGCGTGGTGTGGCCCGGCGCGGTGCCGGCCTTGGACGGGCTGTTTGCCAACGTGGACGCCTTTGTCCTGACGTCAGATCTGGAAGACGTGCCGATGGTTTTGCTGGAGGCGTTTGCGCAGCGGGTCCCGACCGCAACGATGGCCGTGAATGCGGAACGCCGAAAACTTTTTTGCGAAACGTTGTTGCTTGAGCCGGAGGCAACCCCCGAACGATGGGCACAAGACTTGGATGCGCTTTTGCAGGACGCACCGCGACTCCGCCGGATGACCGACGAGGCGCACCGATCGTTAGCCGGCCGGTTCTCCCTTGATCGACAGGTGTCGGTGATTGATGCCCATTACCGGCGCCTCATCACCACACGGCGGCCGCAGCGAGAGAAAGCGGGCACGACGTAAAAGTTCACACGGTCACACGGCGGCCGCAGCGAACTGGCGGGCACAACGACAGAGTTCACACGGCGAACACGGCGAGCCACGGCGACCACGGCGGGAAGACAAATGCCATAAATGAGGGCCGCCGGTTAGGCACGCCGGGAACCTATGCCGTCTTTGGCCCGGGGCGGCGGTTGGCAGTAACCGGGGACTTTAGTGAGCATTAATCTCGCCGCCCCGGGCCAAAGACGGCGTAATCCTTGCCGAGGTGCCGGGTAATTTTGTCTTTCCGCCGTGTTCGCCGTGGCTCGCCGTGTGAACTCTGTCGTTGTGCCCGCCTTTTCGCTGTGCCCGCCGTGTGACGTTAGGCCCGGGGTATCGGCTGCACCTCCTGGCGACTCTTCAGAATCGTGTTGCCCGGCAGGACGCCGCTGAAACGGCTGAGCGGATAGACCATGCTGTCGCGGCCCAGAATCGATCCGGGATTGATGACGGCATTGGAGCCGATCTCGGTGCGATCGCCGATGATGGCGCCAAACTTTCGCAGCCCGGTGGCGATCACCTGTGAACCGGCTCGAACAAAAATTTCCGTCCCGTCCAGCTTCACGTTCGAGAGGATTACGCCTGCACCGAGGTGCGCTTTATAGCCCAGGATGGAGTCACCCACGTAACTGAAATGCGGGATCTGGGCCGCGTTGAACACGATGCAGTTTTTGAATTCGCATGAGTTTCCCATAACCACGTTATCTCCGACGATAACGTTTTCACGGACGTAACAGCCGCTCCGGATCTCGCAGTTGTTGCCGATCCAGGCCGGCCCCTTCAACGTCGCGCCGTTTTCAATCACCGTGCCTTCACCGACGAACACTGCCGGACCGACGTAAGGTTGGCCCAACAGGCGTCCGTGCATGCCCGGCCTGAGGCGGAACTGCAGGTAACTGCCGATTTGTTTGAGGGCATCCCAGATTTGCGTGCTGTTATCGAACAGCGTCCGGTGTTCGATCTGATTAAGGTCCAGATAATCCGTAACAGAGAACATGGAGCGTATGGTAGCCGGTAGCTGGCGGATTGTAACGTGCAACCCGCACCGGCAGGAGTTGATGGTCGGGCTGCACGGTTCGCACCCCTTAGGTGGCGCCGGACACGCGGGTGAGTTTCTGGCCTTCTTTCGTGTCTTTGACCATCCAGCCGAGGCTTGCGATCTTGTCCCGCAGCGCGTCGCTTTCAGGCCAGTTTTTTGCGCGCCGCGCGGCTGCGCGTGCATCCAGCAGGGTCTGGACTTCGGGTGCGATCTGGGCGTCGTCGTCCTGCAACTGCAGGACCTGGTTCATCGTTTCCCATTCACGAAGGAGTGCCGCGGCCTGTGCCGGACCTAACTCTTTCTGGTCGATGGCCCGATTGGTGGCACGGATCTGTTCGAACAATTCCGCCAGCGCCGCCGAAATGTTTAGGTCATCGTCCAGCGCGGCCAGGAAACGTTCGGCGCTATCCGGCGCGTAGCGAGGATCCGGACCGGCCGAGCCGGCCAGATCGGCCAGGCGCTGGCGCCATTCGTCGATCCGCAAAAGGGATTGGCGCGCTTCGACGAGGCTGTCCTGCGTGAAATTAAGCGGCAACCGATAATTTACCCGCAGCAGGGCATAACGAACCTGGCGGCCGGTGAAACCCTGGTTCAGCAGGTCGCGCAACGTATAAAAGTTACCGAGCGACTTCGACATTTTCTGGCCTTCAACCAGCAAGTGCGCGCAGTGCAGCCAGTACCGGACAAACCGCTTACCGGTGCAGCACTCGGACTGCGCGATCTCGGCTTCGTGATGGGGAAAGATGTTGTCGACGCCGCCGCAATGGATGTCGAGTTCAGCACCAAGCAGGCGCGTCGCCATCGCGCTGCACTCGATGTGCCAGCCGGGCCGGCCACGTCCCCAAGGGCTTTCCCACCAGACGTCGCCGTCTTTTTCGTCCCATGCTTTCCAGAGAGCGAAGTCGCCGATTGACTCCTTGTCATAGTCGTCCTGCTGAATGCGTCCGGAAGGCCTGAGTTCGTCGAGGTTCAGGTGCGCCAGTTTGCCGTAGTCCGGATCCCGATTGATCCGGAAATAGATTGAGCGGTCTTCAGCCTGATAGGCGATGTCCTTGTCCATGAGCACCTGGATCATCTCGATCATGCGCTGAATATTTTCCGGCGCGGTTGCTGCCGGGTAATCGTCAGCCCGTTTGATCCGGAGCACCTCGCAATCGACAAAAAAGGCGTCGATGTATTTTTTGGTGAATTCGTGAAGCGGCACGCCGGCCTCGCGGCTGTTGCGGATGGTCTTATCGTCGACGTCGGTCAGGTTCATCACGCGGTGCACCCGAAAGCCGCGCGCCTCCAGGTGGCGCTGCAGCAGGTCCTCAAAGAGGTAAGCGCGAAAATTGCCGATGTGCGCGAAGGAATAGACGGTCGGCCCGCACGTGTAGATCTTTACGACCTTACCGGCCGGATCAAGCGGATTGAAGGTCTCGAGTTCGCGCGTGTAAGTGTTATACAACTGGATCGCCATAGCGATGTTGGTTTATGCCCTGTCCTCAGGTCGCCCTCCATTTACGGGCCGGGCCGGCCGGTAATTAGGACGTGAAACAAGAGCCAGATTTCGCAAACGCGCAACTCCAACCGATCTTTGCCGTGTCATGTCACGCCACGTGTCGCGGCGCATCGGGCGACACGCTCGGTTCGACCCGTTCAACGCCGGCCACCGCAAAGGCGGCGATGCCTTCGCCGCGGCCGAGGGCACCCAGGCCTTCGTTGGTCGTTGCCTTGATGCCGATAGCGTCCGCCGGCAAATACAGCGTTCGCGCCAGCCGCGCCCGCATCGTTGACAGGTGCGGCCCGATCTTCGGTTCTTCCGCCACGATGGTGGAGTCGATGTTGACGATGGCAAAACGTTTTGCGGCAAGGATCGCCTGCACGCGTTGCAGGATTTCCTGGCTATCCATCCCTTTGATCGCAGCGTCCGTGTTGGGAAAATGATAACCGATGTCGCGCTCGCCGATTGCGCCCAGCAAAGCGTCCGCGATCGCATGGCTCAGCACATCCGCATCAGAATGGCCTTCCAGGCCGCGCGGATGCGGGATCTCCACCCCGCCGAGCACCAGCTTTCTTCCGGTCACAAGCCGGTGGATGTCGTAACCGAAACCGACGCGCATATCACTCTACCTCCGGCAGACTGATCTTTCCGTTGGTGGCGACGACCGCCAGCTTGCCGTCGTGGACCTTGCTCGGCTCGATGGCGATCCTGCCGCCCGCCCGCTCGACCAGCAGAACCCCCGCCGCCACATCCCACCAGTTCACGCTTCGTTCGATGTAGGCATCGTAACGGCCGCACGCCACGTAAGCGAGGTCGAGCGCCGCACTGCCCATCATGCGGCATTTGCGCGCTCGCAGGATCAGCGTCTTGAATGTCTGCAGGCCCGCTTCGATGCCCAGGCCGGTTTTGGAAAACCCGACCGACACGATCGACTGGCTTACATCGCCGTGATTGCTCACCGTCACGACCCGGCCATTCAGAAGCGTGTCGCTTTCGCACGTCGCCTGCCAGAGTTCATCCCGCATCGGATCATAAATGACGCCGACCAGGATTTTCGACTTTTCTCGCAACGCGATCGAGATGCAGAAGTGCGGGATGCCGTAAAAGAAATTCACGGTCCCGTCAATCGGATCGATGACCCACTCATGGTCGCTGCCCGTGGCCGCGGAAGAGCCTTCTTCACCCAGCACGGAATGCGTCGGGAACCGGCTTAGCAGGGATTGAGTGATGAGATCCTGCGAGCGTTCATCCAGTTCAAGTTTGATATCGTGCGCTTCTTCCGCATTGACGACCAGCTGCTTGCCGAAGTGCGTGCGGATGAGGTCGCCGGCTTGCCGGGCAGCCTCGGTCGCTGCTTTCAAGAAATCATTCATAGCGTCCCTATGCATAGCGCGGGATCGCGGCGAGAAAAGCAAAGAGGTGCGAAAGATCACCCGGCAGAAACAAACGAGCGATGCATCCCGTCCGGTTCAACCCGCCGCCCCCAGCCTTTTTGATTTTGTGAAACCGCCGGGTGCATTCGCATCGAAACCGCAATAGCTGACGCGCGTTTTGTCCCTACCTCACGAAATTCGCGTTAGGCAAAAATATAACTTCACTACATTTTCTGGTTGACGATAGAAACGGAGTCGGTTAGTCAACATTTTTGTAATGAGTGTCAACTCTCCGCTACTGCGGACGGAAAGGGGGGATAACTGATGCCCGCAAAGAAAGCCCCGGCGAAGAAAACCGCGGCGTCTCCCGCGACCAGCAAGACTACGAGTTCGAATGCAAAGAAGGCTCCGGCCAAGAAAGTCGCGAAGAAAGCTGCTGCGCCCGCAACCGCCGCGAAGAAAAAGCCCGCCGCCAAATCTTAAACCGGTTGTACGCGTACTCTTTTGGGATAGGAGGAGAGATGATCTCTCCTCCTATTTTTTTCACGCGCTTGAGCCGTGTCGATGAGTATGGGGCGGCGTGGGTGGGACCCGCAACGGCCGGGACGCAACGTCGAAAGGGCCGCCGGTCGCGCGGGTTCGCGGCGGGCCGGAGGCATGCGCTCGTGCGAAAACAGGTGCCGGGTGCGTGCTGCTAACCGGGCACGCGTTTCCGGTACTTGAGCGCCTGGGCAACGATATCATCCACCGGCCAAAGGCGTCCGATGCCTTCGTAGCCGCACGCGAGCAGACCTTCTTCGGGGCCGATAAAGCGTGCGTCCCGGCTCCGGAGCGTCGCGACATTTTGCTCGGTTGCCGGGTGCAGCCACATCTTGCCGTTCATGGCCGGTGCGATCAGCAGGGGCGCGCGCGTGGCGAGCGCGATCGAGGTCAGCGCGTCGTCCGCGAAACCGTGCGCAAGCTTGGCGATGACGTCCGCTGTGGCCGGCGCGATGAGCAGCAGTTCGGCATTATCGGCAAGTTCGATGTGACCGGGATGCCAATCAGCTTTCTCGTCGAAAATGTCGACCGTCACGGGATGGCGGGAAAGCGTCTGCAGGGTAAGCGGCGTGATGAACTGCGTTGCCCCTCGGGTCATGACGACGTGAACCGAGCAGCCCTGTTTGGTAAGTTTGCTCGCCAGATCGGCCGCTTTGTAAGCCGCAATGGAAGCGGTAACGCCAAGAACCACGTTCATGGTTAGATCATCCATCAGAGACAGGCCGATCGCCGGTCAGCCCATCCGGTCCATGGTCCCGTTTAGCAGGCCTTTCACCCCTGCCCGGACGGGTGACCGGCAATTACTCAACATTTTGAATTTGTTCGCGAATCTTGTCGAGTTCGGCCTTGGCCTGAACGACCAGCTGCGAAATCTCCACGTCGTTCGCCTTTGCGCTCAGCGTGTTGAGTTCGCGTCCGATCTCCTGGCCGATGAATTCCAGGGTGCGTCCGATCGCATCCGGCTGCCGGCAGGTCACCTGGAACTGGTCGAGATGCGATTCCAGGCGCGTCACCTCTTCAGAAAAGTCTGATCGCTCGGCAAAAAACGCCACCTCTTTAGCCAGGCGCTCGTCGTCCATGTTCACGTGGATTTCCAGTTTCTGGATGCGATCCCGGAGGTTAGACCGGTAGCGCGCAACTGCTTGCGGGCGCAAACGTTTGACCTTGGTTAAAATCGAGTGCACCAACCGGGCGCGTTTCAGCAAGTCGCGCTGCAGGTGAGCGCCTTCCTTCGCCCGCATGGCCATCAACTGATCCAGCGCTGATTCGATTGCGCCGGTCAGCGCGGTTTTCAGCGCCGGACTGACTCGGGCTTCGTTGGCCCCTTCGATCACACCCGGCAACCGCACCAGGGTGTCGAGGCTGACTTCGCCGGTTAAACCAAGTGAAGCCTGCAAACCTTTAAACGCCTTCAAATACGCGTGGGCCAAGGGCTCATTTATCTTCACAACCGGCCCGGCGGCGCCCGGGTCGGCCACGACCGAGACCGTGAGCCGTCCGCGGTGCACCCGCCGCGTCACCGCCGCGCGCACGTCAGCTTCCGAGGCCGCCAGGGCGGAAGGCAGATTGATGGCCAGATCGATCTGCCGCTTGTTTACCGATTGGATCTCGACCGCAAGCTTGACGCCGGCGCACGTCGAGTGGCCGCGGCCATAACCGGTCATGCTATGCATGTGGGGCGTGGTCGTGGTATTCCTGCAGCGCTTTCACGCCGATACCTTTCTTTTGGACCGAGTAAATGGCGCGGATACTCGCCTCAACGGCGCTGACCGTGGTCAGGATCGGAATGCGGCGTGCCACCGCCAGGCTGCGGATGCGCACCTCGTCCTGGCGCGGCACTTTGCCGCTTGGCGTGTTGATGATGAGATCGATTTCATCGTTCTTGATCATGTCGAGAACGTGAGGCCGTCCCTCCGATAGCTTGAACAGGCGAGTAACCGGCAACCCGGCATTGCTCAGCGCCCGTGCGGTGCCGCTCGTCGCGTATAGTTTGAAGCTGAGTGCGACCAGTTCGCGGGCGAGGGTTAGCATCGGTGCTTTGTCGCTATCCTTTACGCTGACAAAAATATTTCCGCTGCGGGGCAGAGGCGGCTGCGCCGCCATCTGCGACTTGGCGTACGCCAACCCGAGATCGCCGTCGATGCCCATGACTTCGCCGGTCGATTTCATTTCCGGACCAAGCGCGATGTCGATGCCGGGAAACCGGATAAACGGAAACACGGCTTCCTTCACCGAGTAATGCGGGGGCACCAATTCCTCGGTGAAACTGAGTTCCCGAAGCGTCTTTCCGGCCATCACCTTGGCGGCGAGCTTTGCTAAGGGCACGCCGATGGCTTTACTGACGAACGGGACGGTGCGGGACGCGCGCGGGTTAACTTCAAGCACGTACACCGCATCTTCCTTGATCGCGAACTGTACGTTCATCAGCCCGCGTACTTCCAAGGCATGGGCCATCGCTTTGGTGGCGCGCACGATTTCATCGTGGATGGCCGGGCTGAGTGAAAAAGCCGGAATCACGCAAGCGCTGTCGCCGCTGTGGATCCCGGCTTGTTCAATGTGCTGCATCACCGCCCCGATCACGGCCGTTTCGCCGTCGGCGATACAGTCCACGTCAACCTCGATGGCATCTTCGAGAAAACGATCGACGAGCACCGGCCGTTGCGGGCTGGCTTCGACCGCCGTACGAATGTAGCGGCGCAGGTCTTCTTCCTGGTAAACAATTTCCATCGCCCGTCCCCCCAGCACGAAAGAAGGACGCACCAGAACGGGGAAACCGATTTTCCTGGCGACCGCGACGGCCTCCTCTGCGTCGATGGCGCTGCCGTTAGGGGGCTGGTTGAGTTGCAAGCGCTGCAACAGGGCCGCGAAATCTTTCCGGTCTTCAGCGATTTCGATGCTGCGCGGCTGGGTGCCGATAATGTTCACGCCGTTAGCCTGTAATGCGGCCGCCAGATTCAACGGCGTCTGGCCGCCAAACTGGACGATCGCGGCCCAACATTTCTCCTGTTGGTAGATATTAAGGACGTCTTCCAGGGTCAGCGGCTCGAAATACAGCTTATCGCTGGTGTCGTAATCGGTCGACACGGTCTCCGGATTGGAGTTCACCATGATGGTTTCAAAACCTTCCTCCTTCAGGGCGAAGGCCGCATGCACGCAGCAATAATCGAACTCGATGCCCTGCCCGATCCGGTTGGGGCCGCCACCCAGAATCATGACCTTCCTGCGGTCCCCGGTGCGCGTCTCATTTTCTTCGCCGTACGTGGAATAGTAGTAAGGCGTGTAGGCCTCAAACTCGGCGGCGCAGGTGTCGACAAGCCGGTAAGTGGGAACGATGCCGGCTGCGATTCGTTCCTGGCGGACTTCGTTCTCACTGCGTCCGGTCAGGTGCGCAATCTGGCGGTCGGAAAAACCAAACAACTTCGCGTGGCGCAGGTTAAAATCTCCGCGCCGGATGTTTTCCTCTTCCTGCACGATCTGCCGGATGTTCTGAAGGAACCAGGGATCGATGCCGGTGATCTCGTGCAGGCGCTCGACCGAAAGGCCGGCCTGCATCCCGTACCGGAGGTAAAAGATGCGATCCCACGACGGGTTCACCAGCTTGCGCTCGATCTCGTCCAGGGCCCATGCACCATCCGGCAGGCGAGGTTCGCGATCTTTCCCGTCTCCGCCTAACCCGGCCCGACCGATCTCAAGCGAGCGCAATGCTTTCTGTAATGCTTCCTTGAAGGTGCGCCCGATCGCCATGGCCTCGCCGACGCTCTTCATCTGGGTGGTTAAGGTCGGGTCAGCCTGTGGGAATTTCTCAAAGGTGAACCGCGGCACTTTCACCACGCAGTAATCGATCACGGGTTCGAAACTCGCCGGGGTCTCGCGGGTGATGTCGTTGCGGATTTCGTCGAGGGTGTAGCCGACCGCTAACTTGGCGGCGATCTTGGCGATGGGAAATCCCGTGGCTTTGGAAGCCAGGGCCGAGGATCGCGAAACTCGCGGGTTCATTTCGATCACGGCCATCCGCCCGTTTTTCGGGTTCAGAGCAAACTGAATGTTTGAACCGCCCGTCTCGACGCCGATCTCCCGGATGACTGCGAAAGAGGCGTCACGCATGAGTTGGTACTCGCGGTCGGTCAGGGTCTGGACCGGAGCAACCGTAATGGAGTCGCCGGTGTGAACCCCCATCGCATCGAAGTTCTCGATGGAGCAGATCACGACGCAGTTGTCCGCGCGGTCGCGCATCACCTCCATTTCGAATTCTTTCCAGCCGAGCAGCGATTCTTCGATGAGGACCTCGGAGACCGGCGATAAGCTGAGCCCGCGCGCGACGATTTCCTCGAACTCCTGGCGGTTGTAAGCGATGCCCCCGCCTGAGCCGCCTAAAGTGAAGGCCGGCCGGATGATCAAGGGGAACGTGCCGACCTCGAGCGCGACCCGGCGCGCCTCGTCAAGGTTATGGGCCGTACCGGACCTGGGCACATCCAAACCGATGCGCAGCATCGCCTCCTTGAACAGTTGCCGGTTTTCCCCTTTATCGATCGCCTCGGCGTTGGCGCCGATCAAACGTACGCCGTACTTCTTGAGCGCGCCGCTTCGGAAGAGGTCCATGGCGGTGTTGAGAGCGGTCTGGCCGCCAAGCGTGGGAAGCAACGCGTCCGGCTTTTCACGTTCGATGATTTTTTCAACGACTTCCGGCGTGATCGGTTCGATGTAGGTGCGAGCCGCAAACTCCGGGTCGGTCATGATCGTGGCAGGGTTTGAGTTGACCAGGACGACCTCATACCCTTCTTCCTTAAGCGCTTTGCAAGCCTGCACGCCCGAATAGTCGAACTCGCAGCCTTGCCCGATAACGATCGGTCCCGATCCGATCAGCAATATTTTGTGGAGGTCGGTGTCTTTGGGCATCGAGGTTGCAGATTAGCCCGAAGGCAAGTGGGCGCAAGCGCAGCGTCACCTAAGGGGTCCGGCCTGCCGCGGTCCGATGCTGCCCGGCAGGCTGATACACAGGCATTGCTTTTACGACGGCCCTGCTTTGTGCCGGGCTAAAGCTGCTGCTCGAACTCTACAATCCGGTGCAGCGCTTCGACGAAAGATTGCAGGCCGCTCGCCGGCAGCATGATCGTGTCTCTGCGACCGCTTACGTCTTCCGTGATCTTCAGGAAACGTCCCCGCTGATTTTCTTTCAAATCGAGGAAGAACACCTTCCGATCCACCTGAATTTTCTCAGAAACGAGGGCATCATCAGACCGATGTGATTCGTCACTGTTATTCATATAACCTGTCTGCCTGCTGCTTCCATATTTGTGGGCCGCAACTGCTTAGAACGTTATTCGTCTCCATCGCCGTTACGGATCAAACAAGCCGACGGCGGCACGAACTTTGTGCATGGTTTCCTCGGCTACCGCTCGCGCTTGCGTTGCCCCTTGCGCTAAAACGCTCTCGACGTAACCCGGGTCGGCCTCCAGCCGGGCCCGGCGTTCGCGCATGGGCCGGAACGTTTCCCAGAACTTTTCAAACAGGCGTTTCTTGAATTCGCCGTAGCCCACCCCGCCCTCACGGAATTGTCTTTCCATGAGCTGCACCTCATCGGGCGGCGCAAACAACCGGTAGAGCTGGTAAATGGTTGACCGGGACGGATCTTTGGGCGCTTCCACCGGGGTCGAGTCGGTGACGACGCTCATCACCTTTTTACGGAGTGCCTTTTCCGGCCCGAATACTTCAAGGGTATTACCGTAACTCTTACTCATCTTCTGGCCGTCCAGCCCCGGTACCGTGGCGACCTCGTCACGGATGTAGGGTTCGGGCAGGTGCAGAATTTCGCCGTAAGTCTCATTAAACTTGATGGCAAGATCCCGCGTAATCTCGAGGTGCTGCTTTTGATCTTTGCCGACCGGCACGACGTCCGACCGGTAAATCAGGATGTCTGCAGCCATCAGCACCGGGTACGCGAAAAGACCGTGTGAGGCCGGTAAGCCGCGCGCAATCTTGTCTTTATAAGAGGTGCAGCGTTCAAGCAGACCCATCGGGGTGACCGTGCTCAAAATCCACGCCAGCTCCGCCACGGCAGGGACGTCCGACTGCCGGAAAAAGCAGGCCTTGGCCGGGTCCAGCCCGCACGCCAGCAAATCGAGCGCGAGATTATGCGTGTATTCGCGCAGCGTCGGGCCGTGTTGGGTGCTGGTCAGGGCGTGGTAGCTGGCGATGAAGTAAAAGGCTTCGCCCCGGTCCTGCAGTTCCACCGCGGGACGCACCGCCCCGAAGTAGTTTCCGATGTGTAAGGCGCCGCTTGGCTGCAGCCCGGTGATGTAACGAAGCATGGCGACTCCTAGCACAGGCAGTGGCGAGTGGCGAGTGGCGAGCGCCGGGCGCCGATCGGAGCTCGGCGTTCGGCGTTCGGCGTTCGGCGTTCGGCGTTCGGAGTGGCATCCTGAGGATCGGGTGTGAGTGTCAAGTTCCGGGTTGGTGGGTCGCTCTCTGCTCTGCCTTTGTGATCCGCAGAATGATTGAGCCCGGTTCTACGACGTCTCCGAACGCCGAACGCCGGACTCCGAACTTTACCCGTCACCATTTCCAGCTTGCGATGAGGCGCTGTTCCTCCGCCGTGAGGGCGTCCCAGAGTTTGCGGTGGTCCGGCTCATAGCGATGATCCTGAAAAGCCGCCATCCTGGCACGCAACTCGTAGAGTTGCTCCAGCCGCGGCAGGGACCCGATATAGCATTCCCGCAGGAACCGGGTTGCGGCCGGGTTCTGTTCCCAGATGCCGCCGAATGAATCCAGGAAATCCAGCGCGAACTGGACGTCACCCCGGTCATTGTGTTGCCACAAATCGGGCGATGGTTCCGGCAAGTCCAGCAGCAAGGGGGCGAGGTAAAAGTTTTGCAACAGGCCCCGGCGATATTTCCTGAGGGCCTCTTTGTCGTCATCGGACTCGAACAAAGTGTAGGCCCAGCCGAACATGAGTCCGGGATCTTCCAGATCGGCGGGATAGGTTTGCTGGTACCAGGCAAAATATTCCTGCGCTTGCTCCAGCTGGCCCGCTGCCAGGTGAAGCAGGGGCAGCAGAAAGCGAAAGCCGGAGTAATCCGTCGGGTTCTCGACGAGGGTATTCTCGCCGATGCCGATGGCGTGTTGAAGGTCGCCCTGCTGCCAGGCTGCGAGCATTTGGCCGTGGCACGCTTTAAGGTAAGGACCCGGCTGGTCCTTTACGTGGAGCGGTTCCGCCGCCGCCGCCGCTTGCGCAAAATGTTCGGTTGCGACCTCAAACTGCCCTTCCTGCAACTCGATGTCGCCGGCCTCCAGCAGCGCTTCCGGCAAATTCGGGGCGAGTTCCAGCGCCTTTTTCAGAAGAACGCGCTTCTTTTCCTTGCTCCGGGTCTGCCGGACCGCTCGCACCAAACCCTGCGCCACGGAACCCGGTCCTTGGGTTTCGAGCAGGTTCTCCGCCGAACCCGTCGCGAGTTTGCTGAGCTGCAGTTCGACCTTGGCTTCGGTCCCACCATGATGGGTCCGATCACGATCGACAAGGTTGATCTGGCAGTGAAACTCCCGGGACAGGTGTTGCCAGGTGCCCTCGTCCCATTCCTCAAAATCGGGGATCTGGAGTTCGTCCGGAACCCCCCGCTCTTCGAAGAGCCGGTGCAAAAACAACTCGGCCCGGCGCTGTTCGAGTTCGCGCACGAACTCGTGGCCGACCAGCACGCCCGAGAAGCGGTGCACGACGTACAGGCAGGTCGGCAGGACAAACATCGACCCGAACTGGATCGGCACGTCCAAATCGAACCAGTCAAAACTCCAGACCTCTCGAGTCGTGCGCAACGGTTGGATCATAGGAGGCAAATTAGGGGGCGATACCCGACATTCAACCTCAACGCTCGCCTCGTTGCAGCCGGGGCGACGCGGGAGCGATTGCGATTGATTACCAGGCGACTTCGACCCGTTGTTTTCGGCTGAATTTATCCGTGTAGAACAGTTCCCCGTTCTGTTTGCCGTACTCGTGCACGAGCTTGGTCACCTTGACGTCGTAACAGCAGTACTCGGCGATTTCGAGCATCCTGCGTTCCCGCCACCATTTGATGGCGTCGATACCGTCAGCGGTCTTGCCGACGCCGAGCGTGGTTTGCGCGATGTTGTCCAGTTTCGGCTTGCTGCCGATGCGCTGCTCGATATCAACCAGCAGGTCCAGCGTCCGGACGTAGTGCGGCAGGTCGAGCACCGTATAACCCATCAACACCTCATAATCGAAGTTGATCACGTTGAAACCGACTACCAAATCGGCTTTCAGGAGTTGTTGTACCAGTTCATCCACCCGCGCTTCGCCGTAGATGCGGTACTCTTCGAGCCCCGTACTGTAAGTGACCCCAAGCGACATGCCCATGTCGCGTTTCCGATCCCATCCGCCCACGTCATTGGCGGTTCGCTGGGTTTCGAGGTCAAAGTAGACGATGTTCATTCAGAATCCTTGAAAGGCAAGAAAGCGATTACCGATGAGTCAAGTCTTTACGTACCACGCACTTCAAAGGAGAGGGGTTTTGCTTTTCAAGGCTTCTAATCGAAAGAACCGGCATCGAAACGGTACAGGTTTTCCAGGCCGGTCACGTGGTACTCCTCGACCACCCGGCCGTCCGATGCAAAAACCCGCATCCCGTTTTTCCCGTCGGGGATCCATTTGACCTGTTTGACGCCTTTCGTGGTGGACACCTGGCAGATCGGCAGGCCGTCGCTGTTGACCAGCCAGGTACCCGAGCTGTCGGCAGAAACGGTAAGCTGAAAAACCTGCTGCCGGGCGTTCTCCAATGGGTTATCGGCCGCCCTGACCGAGACGGGTGACGACTCGCCCGGATCGTTCACCGGCATCACCTGACCGTTCTTCAGGCTGAAACCGGGGAAATTCTCTCGGGCCCGGTCGAACCATTTTTCCCAGATTGACTGTTGCGCGCGGGCCTGCTGGTACCGCAGGCCGACCACGCGTTCCCGGTCGTTGGCTTTGATCAGAAGCAGCAGAACGTCCCTGTCTCGGGCTGCACTGATCCGGGTGGCCCCGCGCAAGTCCGGCGGCAGCTCCAGGTCGCGGACTTCGAGGCTGCGCACGTTGAGTTGCCTGACGAGGGCCCGGTCACCTTCCTTGACCAGCAGCCAGGCCGTGTCCTCACGGCCGGCCGCGACATCGAGCAACGGTTTGGGGTCACCGGTTTCCAGCGGAAGAGCCTGCGGGCCGTCGAGACGCCAAAGCTTTCCGGCCTCGGTCCCGACGAGGATGGTGGATTGAAGCACGGCGGCGTACGCCAGGTCGCGAGCCGGCGGCTCGAGCGACTGCCGGTTTTGCCCGTTAAGCAGCACGGGTCCTTGATCCCGAAGCAGCAGCGTCCGGGTGCCGTCACTATCGACGTCGCGCAAGCCCTCGCCCTTCTCCCGCCAGACAACGGTCTGGGTTTTCGGGTCCAGTACTTCAACGCGATCCTGGCCGAGCAGCAACAGGCCAGGGCCGGCTGCCTTCAGCCGCAGCCGGCCCGGCAGATCGACCGGTACGTGCTGCGGCTCGGCCGTCTTGGCGTCAACGATCAGCACCTCAGGTTTATCCGCCGTGACCAGGACCGCCGCCTGTTCTTTGGCGTAGAACGCCGCGTCCACCACTTCGGACGGGCGCGGTGCATCCGTGTTATCGGCGAAGTCGTTGAAGTAAAAGGCTTCCCCCGAAACGTCGACGTCTTCGCCTGCGACGATACCGCGCGCGTAATACTTGCCGCCGGGTACAGGTTTGCCCTCGGCATCGTTGCCGTCCCAATCCGCCACCAGCCCATTGAGCCCCGCCTTGAAGCTCTCGACCGGGGCGGCCCGGGCCAGCACCCGCACCAGTTTGCCCCGAGCGTCGTACACGCCGAGGCTGATCACACCTTCCACGGGCGGCGGCACAAACATGAGCTGATGCGGATTGGCCGTTTGTTCCTCTTGCGCCTGCAAGCCGGGTACGAAAGGCGAAGCCGGTCCGACGACACCCCAGGCGCACGCCGCGGCAAATCCGACCATGACGCCCAGCGCTTTTGCGCGCCTCGGATCCGTGAACAGGGAAACCGGTTGCAGAGAAATCAAGGTTTTCGGGTTCGGTGCCTCAGGGGGTTTGGCTGTTCACGGGTTCTGCATAGTACCGCCAATCCAGGTTCGGGAACAGTTTGTCGCGCCACTCGCAATTTTCCAGGAAGGCTTCATCGACGGTGCCGCCTTTGAGCTGATCGTAAAGCCGGGTGAACCGAAGCAGGTGGTCGCGCGTCTCCTTGGTCGCGAATTCGCGGGCCGTACCCGTCTTCATCAGGAACGCCCAATCGCTGGCCTGGGCCAGCAGGAGTTCCCGTGCCATCTGCTGCAGTACACGGTCTTTCCATTTA
This sequence comes from Verrucomicrobiota bacterium, assembly GCA_019247695.1. NCBI lineage: Bacteria > Pseudomonadati > Verrucomicrobiota > Verrucomicrobiota bacterium. The sequence continues at coordinate 46,489 of JAFBAP010000053.1, forward strand.
GCCGGTTTTTGTTCCGCCGTCCGCGCGCACTCGATCATCCGGCGAGCCGCAGCGTGCAGGTGCGGGTAGATCCAGGCGTTGTCTTCGCTCAGCCAGACCTCCCAGAAACCCTTGTGGCCCCAGCTTGACGGGCTCGGGTTCACCACCTGCAGCGTGTCGTGCCGTTCAAGGTAGGCGCTCGGGGTGGTCAGCTGGTACACATTCTGGTCATAGACCGTTTTACGAATGAAAAGGTCCAGAAACCTGGGGCCTTCGTACCACCAGTGGCCGAACAACTCGGCGTCGAAGGGGCTCACGACGACCGGCTCGATGTGGGTGACGTCGAGAATCTTCTGGATCTGCCGGGCCCGGCTGTTCATGAAGTCGCCGGCGTGCCAATCCGCTGCGCCCTGCGCCCAGCCGGGCACATAGACTTCTTTCGGCACCCCGCGCCCGGTGATCCGGTGATACTTGATCCCGGTGAACTTGCGGTGACCGTCCGGCGGCAGGTAGGGCCGCAGGTATTCCAGGTCGAGCTCAAAACCGATGTCCCGGTAAAAGTCGCGGTAGGCCGGATCACCGGGGTAACCTTCCCGCGCGCTCCAGACCTGCCGGCTCGATTCGCGGTCGCGCGCGAACACCGCGGGGCCGCCCGGGGTAAAGGCCGGCGCGAAAATGGCGTAACGGGGTCTGGGGTTCCCAAACATGAGCCCGTGCGCGTCGAGGATAAACCAGCGGATTTCCGCCTCCGCGAGAAAGCTTTCCAGGCCTCGAAAATACGCGCACTCGGGAATCCAGATGCCCCGGGGCGATCGCCCGAACTCGCGCACGTAATCGTCGCGCGCGATCAGTATCTGCGCGCGCACCGCCTCGGGCGTCTGCTCCATCAAGGGCAGAAAACCATGGGTGGCCGCGCAGGTGATGATCTCCAGAAAACCACGATCCTGGAAGCGGCGAAACCCTTTGACCAGGTCGCACTGCAGCCGGTCGACGTAAATTTCTTTAATCTCCTGGAACCGCGAGTGATACAACCGCGCCAGGTGATTGAAATCCGGCTGGTTTTGCGTGCGCTCGATCTCCCGCTCGGACAAGGCAATCGCACGGTCTAAATATTTAAGATAGCGTTCGCGCAACAGTTCGTCATCGAGCATGGCGCACAGCGGCGGCGTGAGCGACATCGTCAGCTTGAAAGGAACACCGTCGCGAGCCAGACCCTCGAAAACTTGCCAAAGGGGAACGTACGTTTCAGAAATCGCCTCAAAGAGCCAATCCTCTTCGAGGAACTCCGGATATTCCGGGTGTCGCACAAAGGGCAGGTGTGCGTGCAGGACCAGAGCCAAGAAACCTTTCCGCATTCACCCAAGACTTAACTGTAGACTCCTACAGCCATGCAAAGAGCTTTTTCGGATTTCTGGCGTCGACTTGACGCCCCGCCCGGCTTGCACCGTAAATAGCCCCCGTGAAATTCTCCTACAGGCTCTGGTCGCTGCTTGCTGGTTTGCTGTTGGCCGGCGGCGCCTCAATGGCCCAGCCGCAAAAACCTTTGCCTGAGCGGTACGACAACCCGCTCGGGATCGCGTTTGAGGAACTTAAATACCCGTTCCCGACGGCCTTTCTGAACCTCTATGTGGAAGGTCAGGACGTCCGGATGTGTTTCATGGACGTGCCCCCGGCCAAAAACCCGAACGGGCGCACCGTGATCCTGCTCCATGGGAAAAACTTCTGGGGCGCATACTGGGCTGAGACGATCCGTTTCCTGGCCGACCGCGGTTACCGCGTGGTTGTGCCTGACCAGATCGGGTTCGGCAAATCCACCAAGCCCGACATCCATTACAGTTTTGACTTTCTAGCCGAAAACACGGCCGGTCTCCTGGATCTGCTGCAGATCCAGAAAGCTGCCGTCGTGGGGCACTCGATGGGAGGCATGGTTGCAGCCCGCTTCGCCCGGCTTTATCCGGGGCGTACCGACGCACTCGTGCTCGAGGATCCGATCGGGCTGGAGGACTACCGCCTGACGGTGCCGCCGGCGCCGCTCGAACAGCTTTACCAGCAGGAACTGAATACCAGCCTCGAGGATTACCGAAAATACGTGCAGAGCTATTTCGTGACCTACCCCCCGGAAAAGGCGGAAGCGTTTGTTGAGCCGCGCATCCGGGTGAGCCTGAGCGGGGAGTTTCCCCGGTGGGCACGCGCCGCGGCCCTCACGACGATGATGATCTACCAGCAGCCGGTCTGTTACGAGTTACCGGACATCAAAGTGCCTACGCTCGTGATCGTGGGGCAGGAGGACCACACGGCCGTGGGCCGCGACCGCGCGCCGATCGATTTGCGCCGCAACCTCGGCCACGTCGCTGAGTTGGCCCGGAAAGCCGTGGGCCAGATTCCCGGGGCCCGCCTGGTTGAAATCCCGAGCGTCGGTCACGTGCCGCACCTTGAGGCGCCGGACCCGTTTAACCATGCCGTGGAGGACTTTTTGAAGCGCTGACAAAAATGCCGCAAATGGAAGAGAGTGGCGGGTAACGGGTAACGGGTAACGGGTAACGGGTGTCGGGTGCCGGGCGTCGGGTCGAGTAAATGCCGCGGAGGGGTGACTTCGACGGCTCGTGCGCATGGCGTGGATTCCATAACTGGCGCTGAAGGACGGGCGGGCGGCGTCGAGGCCTCCAATCCTTCCCGGCATTTCTTCCTGGGCTGACGCGCGGCGCTCTCCACCGGGTACAACGTCGCCTTCTTCCACCCGACACCCGACACCCGTTACCCGTTACCCGCCACTCTCTTCCGCTTGCGGCATTTTTCCGCTTGTGGCATTTGTGGCATTTTCTTTAAGGATTTCCGAATGGCGCGCTATTTTTTCTTGGCTTGTTGGTTAGGTCTGCTCGCCGGAGTGGCCGGGGCGCAGACGGCGGCTTCTTCCGGGCTAAGCCCGGTTCAGGCGGTCCCCCTGGCGCCGGATCGCGGCGAACACATCGTTGTGACCGGGGGTGTCTCGCTGTGGGAATGGGAGAAGTACAAATTAGAGCCGCACGACCATTGGTGGCTTAACTTCGTCCGGGCGAGCCGTCTGCGGATCGAACAGCTGCGCCAGGAGTACGGTCCGTCCGCCAGGATCACCTGGTTCGTGTTTGAGCCGGCTTACCGGCGCCGCCAAAGGCAGGAGATTGAAAATCTATTCAGCGTGATCAACTCGGTGCGCGATAAGTACGGCGTCCGCCTCGTGTATTTCCAGCGGGCCGACCAGCTCTGCGACTACTTGAATCGCGGTCAGGATCGCAGCCGTTTCAAGATCGCGTCCTTTGACTATTTCGGGCACTCGAACCGCGCGTGTTTCATGTTTGACTACAGCAACCAGATCGGCAGCGCATCCAAGGCCTGGCTGCACGAAACCGAACTGAAAAACAAACTGCGTCGCGGCGTTTTCGTCAGGAACGCCGAGGTTAAAGCCTGGGGTTGCTATACCGGCGAAGAAATGTCTCGTTACTGGTACGATGCGACCGGGGCCCGGATGCTCGGAGCGGTGGGCAAGACTCAATACATGACAAACGAGTTGCCGGTCTTGAGCTCGCCTGCGGGCCGGTGGACGTATGGGCTGTGAAGTCGCACCGTTGATGATCGATACAGCCGACTTCTATGCAGCTTCCTGACCTTGAACGGGTTTACCGCACCCCATTTTTTGACCTTATTTCCCGCGCCCGGGCAGTTTATCTTAAGCATTGGTCAGGGCAGGGAGTTCAGCTTTGCACGCTGTTAAGTATCAAGACGGGCGGCTGCAGCGAGGATTGCGCCTACTGCGCCCAGAGCGCCCGGCACTCAACGGGTTTGAAACGTGAAAATCTGCTGGGCAAGGAAGAAGTCGTGACCGTGGCCCGGCGTGCCAGGGCGAATGGAGCCACGCGGTTCTGCATGGGGGCCGCCTGGAAGGGGGTGCGTAACGGCGATACGCGGTTCGAGCAGGTGCTTGAAATCGTGCGCGAGGTCAGCGCGTTGGGAATGGAAGTGTGCGTGACGCTCGGCCAGCTTTCACAAGTGGAGGCGGAACGGTTGCGTGAGGCCGGCGTGACCGCCTACAACCATAACATCGACACCTCCGAGGAATTTTACCCGCAGATCGTGAGCACACACACGTTCCAGGACCGGTTAACCACGATCCGTGCCGTGCAAGGGGCTAACCTGGCCTTGTGCTGCGGCGGCATTATCGGGATGGGTGAAAGCGAACTCGACCGCTTGAAGATGCTGGAGGTGTTATCCGAGCTGAGTCCGGCGCCCGAAAGCGTGCCGATCAATTGCCTGGTGCCGATCCCGGGCACGCCTCTGGCCGAGCAGGCGCCCGTTGACCCATTCGAGCTTGTCCGTCTGATCGCCACGACCCGGATCGCTCTGCCCCGGGCGAGGGTGCGGCTCTCGGCCGGGCGGACCAGCTTGTCGCGCGAGGCCCAAGCGCTCTGCTTTTTTGCCGGCGCCAACTCGATTTTTTACGGCGATAAGCTTCTGACCACCGGGAATCCGGGGGTGGATGCGGATCGGGCCTTACTCCAGGCTCTTGGGTTGCACCCTTCGACCGCTTAGGGATTTCTCAGGGACCGGGGGATTTGCGTTTCGATCGGGCCGCATCGACACTGGCCTGAAGATGGTCAGTTTGATCATCCCGGACAAGTGGCAGCAGGATGCAGTCAACTACCTGCGTGAGGGTTGTGACGTGGTCCTGCATGCGCCGACGGGGGCGGGAAAGACATACGTATTTGAGTTGCTGTACGACTCCCTGAGGGGTCAGGCGGTCTACACCGTGCCTACGCGCGCCCTGGCCAATGACAAGCTGGCGGAATGGCGGAACCGGGGTTGGGACGTCGGAATTTCCACCGGTGACATTGCCGAGAACCTTAACGCCCGAGTCATTGTCGCGACGCTGGAGACCCAGAAGACCCGGATCTTACAGGGCAACGGCCCGAAGCTGCTCGTTGTGGACGAGTACCAGCTGATGGCAGATCCCGTCCGGGGCGTCAACTACGAGCTTGTCCTGGCGCTGGCGCCGCCCGAGACGCAACTGCTGCTGATGAGCGGAAGCGTGGGGAACCCGCAGGACGTGGTGACGTGGTTGCAGCGGATCGGGCGCAAGGCGCAGTTGGTGCAGCATCCGGAACGTCCGGTTCGCCTGGATGAGGTTATGCTGAACGACCTGCCGGCGCAGGCGCCGGGTTCGGTCCGCGGCTACTGGCCGCGGCTGATTGCGCGCGCGCTGTTCGCCGGCCTCGGGCCGATCCTGATCTTTGCTCCGCGCCGCAATTATGCCGAGGAGCTCGCCCGGACGCTGGCCGCAGCCGTGCCGCTGGATGATCCGCTGTCCATCAGCCAGGAACAAGCGACGCTCGCCAGCGAGCCGCTCTCCAGACTGCTTCGGAGCCGGATTGCGTTTCATCACAGCGGACTCTCTTATGCGGTGCGCGCCGGCATTATCGAACCGCTGGCCAAGCGGGGCCAGTTACGCGTCGTGGTCGCCACGATGGGCCTGGCCGCGGGAATCAACTTTTCCATGCGTTCCGTGCTGATCACGGGCACGACTTACCAGGCCGGTAACCTGCAGCTGCAGGTGCGTCCGGATGAGTTGTTGCAGATGTTCGGACGGGCCGGACGTCGCGGGCTCGACGAGGCGGGGTACGCTCTGGTTACACCGGATACGCCGCGGTTGCACGAGGCGCACCCCTTGAGGCTGCGGCGGGCGGAATCGATTGATTGGCCGTCGATGCTGGCCGTCATGGAAGGGGCACGCCGCCATGGCCGGGACCCGTTTCGCCAAGCGATGGAGTTGTCACGCCGCCTCTACTCACCCCGCCGGCTGCCGTTGGGCGTTGAAGTGGCCTATGGCGATCCGGGATTGCCCGGCCCGGCCGGTGCCGGTGCCGGTGCGGGTGAACCATCCCAGTCCGGAGCCGGTTCCAACGGTGCCGAGGGTGAACCGAAACCGTTCCGGCCATGCGGATTGCTGGTCGACGGCGAGCGGGGCCGCTTTGTCCGCCGCAACGAACCGGAAATGCGGAATTCACGGGGCGAATGGGAACGCCAGCCTCCGCCGCAACGCAGTACCCTGGCCGACCTTTGGTTCGAGGTGGCTCCAGGCCGGTGGCGGCCTGCCCTGACCGTGGCTTCCGCCGTCGCTAAACGCGGGTTCGGTAACCTCTGCAAGATTCGTTTGGACGAGCGCCGGTTTCAGTACGGGCGCGAGGTTCCGGTCGCGGTCGCGGCAGCCAATGGTTGGGCGCCGGTCAAGTGGCTTCGTAAAATCCTGCAGTCCCAGTACCCGGTCCTGGCGATTCAAAAAAGCTGGCCGCAGGGCGAATTTCTGCGCCTGGTGATGCCGGTGGCAGCCAAGACCCTGGACGGCGCACTGGTCGACTGGCGCTTGCAGGGGCGTACCGTCATCGCGCGGTTCGGGTACGGGCACCACGAGGTGGATGGTTTTCTCGACCGGCATGGCCGGTTGCTGCATGAGCCGGCAACCCGCCGGCAATACCCGGAGATTTGCGTTCCGTGTCCGTTTCGCCCGCAGTGCGAGTCGCTGGATCTGGCGGTGACGCCGTCGCTGGCTTGGCGCCAGCTTGGACTTATCGATCCCCAGGGTTACCCGACCCGCCGGGGGATGATGTTCAGCTTCTTTAACCACGGCGAAGGACTGGCGATTTCCGCCGCTTTGGAACAGCCGGAATATGCCATCGAAGACATCATCTTCGACCTCGGCAACCTGCGTGCCGGGCACCGCTTCTCCATGGATGAGTCGCGAATCGGCGGACGGCTCGGCTGGATCTGCCAGCAAACCTACCAGCGCGCAGACTTTACCGGCTACCTCGAGATGGGGGTCCCTCCCGCTTACGGCAACGGCGCCTCCGAGGTCATCCGGAACGTCGTGGAACTCTCGGTGCCGCGATACAAACTGCTTAACGAAATGATCCGGTACGGCGACATCGAACGGGTGCTGACGGAATGGCGCAGTTTGCTTCGCCAGATTGCGCAGGCGCCGGAGGTGGACTGGGATCGCTGGTGCGAGTTGCGTGCCGCGGCGGCCCGGTTCGTCACCGCGACCCAAAGCCCGGCCCTTCAGCCTCTGCCTGCCCTGCTGCCGGCCCAGATGCGGCGTTACCAGCCGCGAATGGCTTTGATCTGAGCAGGTCATCCGCAGAACACGCAGACAACGCAGAAAAGGACAAAACGTCCACAGATTACACAGATTGACACAGATCAAGAGGACCCCGGCGGCCCCCCCATACTTGGCAGCAACTCTGAAGTTGACACGGGCCTGTCGCACCCATGCTGCCGGGCCGAACGCCGAACCCCGAACTTTACTCGTTACCCGTTACGCGCTACGCGTTACGCGTTACTCCATGAGCCTGCCCGTCGATGATCGTCTTCCTGGCCAGCGCTGGGCGCAAGGCCTGATGGCCGGCTTCGTTATCCTCTTCGCGGGCATCGCCGGGCTGGTGGCCTGGGAACGCCAGCACCGGTCAGAACTCGAATTGGTGCGCCAGCCGACGGCGGTCGGCGATCCGGTGACGCTGCGGTACGATCCGAAGCAAAACCCCGCAGCCGAGATCCTGAAGTGGCACGGCCAACCCTACTACCTCCAGTCCAATGCAATGCTGAGAATCCCGGATTACGACGTGACTAAACTTGCCCGCGACGACAGCGGCCGGATACAGCTTTACCGTGCCAACGGCAACGATGAGAACGATGGCCGGCTCGTGCTGGTCAAGGTTGATCACGATGCGTTCCTGCGATTGACCAGCCGGTAGGCCCACGCCAGTTCGTCCCATGATCGTATCCGCGATTTACATCTACCCGGTCAAGTCCTGCCGCGGTATTTCCGTGCAGGAAGCGGAGGTAACACCGGCAGGCTTTCGGCGCGACCGTGAATTTCTGGTGGTCGATAAGGACGGCGGCTTCCTTACCCAGCGCACCACACCCGCACTGGCCTTGGTAGAGGTCGAGCTGGCCGGCGACGGCCTGCGGCTGCGTGTTCCGGAGGCAGGCTCCCTCCGGCTCCCGTGGCCGTCCGGCGAACCTGCGCATCCGATGGCCGTGAAGATATGGCGTGATACGGTCACGGCCTGGGATGCCGGCGACGAGGCGGCCGCGTGGTTCAGCGAGTACCTGGGCCGGCCTTGTCGTGTGGTCCGAAGGGGAAACGGGTTCCGGCGCGAGATTCCACCGGCGAAGGTCCCGGAGGTTCACCGCGAGGCCTTGCCCGACCCGTTGGTTTCGTTTGCGGATGCCTTTCCCTACCTGATCGCCTCGGAATCTTCCTTGCAGGACCTGAACTCCAGGCTGGATCGACCCGTTCCGATGGACCGGTTCCGCCCGAACATCGTTATTCGAGGTTGCGATTGCCCGTACGTTGAGGACCGGTGGCAGGTGATTCGGATCGGCGCCACCACGTTCCGGCACGGCGGTCCGTGTGTACGTTGTGTGGTGACGACGACCGACCAGCGTACGCTTGAGCGCAGCCCGGAGCCGCTGCGTACCCTGGCGACTTATCGCCGGGTGCCGGAAGGCGGCGTTATCTTTGCGGTGAATTTCTTCAGTGACCGGCATGACGGCGCCGTACGGGTGGGAATGCCCGTGGAGGTGGTGGCTTCCGGGATCGCAGGTTAGTTAGGTCGGCGGTGCAGCCCGCGCCCGCCTCGTGGTGATAACCCGCAACGCGCTCGCCAGGGTGCGCCGCGACGCGGCCGCAAGGCGCACGCTGGCGGCGGAGCCGGCCGTACCGAGGCCGGGCGGGTGCCTGCGGGTCCGGATTTCCCGCACGACGCCTCCCGATCGTACCTCAATTTCCTGGCTGCCCCAGCGGATCCGGCGCGAGAACCAGCTGGCCAGCCACGCCGTAAACTCGGTAAAAACCAGTACCGGGCTCAAGGCAAGCACCAGGCCGGGCGGGACCTCGATCTTCAGGCTCCGATTGAAATGCATTTGCACCGCGACCCGCATTAACAGAACGGCGGGCACGACCAGCCAGGTGATTCTTCCGCAGATCAGGCCCAGGGAAATCAGGAGCGGCAGCGTGAAAACGACACCCGCACCGGCAAATCCCGCCGGCTTGCTGACGCGGTAGGTCACCGCCGCCCGCCGTTGATGAGCCCAGAATTCCGGCCAGTCGAGCGCATCGGCCCGCAGCAGGACCGGCCTTCGGCACAGGTACAAGCCGAAGCCGCGCTCCCGCAAAGCACGGCCGATCTGAAAATCATCAGCCAGATCGTGGGCGAATCGTTCCCAGCCGGCCAGAGCTTCCCACATGTGCCGCGTAAGGCCCAGGCACGCCCCGAAAACCGCCGTCGGCCGGCCTGCCAGCCGCGACCATGCGTCGCCCATGAGCAAAAATGTCAGTGTGCCCATTGCGTCTGCCAACTGGGGAAGCGTATCAAGATCACCGAAGCGGTAAGCGGCCATGACGGCCGTGGCCCCGTCCAGCTGCGTACGGACCTCTCGCAGGAGCGCCGGGCCGGGCACGGCCTCCGAGTCGAACAGGACCCACCGGTCACGGCCGGCATAAGGGGTCATTTGCACGAGTTTCGACACCTTGCGATTAGGTAATCCGGATGCCCGGCAGTGAATAACCTTTACTCGGGGGTCGCGTGCCGCGACGGCCAAAAGGGAGGGCGTCAAAACCGTTTCGATATCTTCCACGCCGAAGATCACTTCGTCATCCGGTTGCAGCTGTTCAACAAATCGCAGCAGGTCACCAAGGCGGGGTGCGTCAAACGTTTTCAAGGGGCGGAAAAAGGTAACGGCGCCGCCGGCAGCCGCAGCGTTGCCGGGCCCGGGTTTGCCTGGACGGTGAGAGGTTACGGCACGATCTGCCTTGCGGTGACCGGGCCGCCAACGCCGCCGGACCAGCCGGGCGCCGCCGCACCAGAAAAGCAATTGTGCACCGGCCCAAATCCAGATCCAGATCCAGATCCAGAGCCATTGCCACCAGGACTCCATGGCGTTTATGCAGGGATCAGGGCGTGTTCGCGGAAGTAAGTCACCGCATCCCGAATCGCCTCATCAATGCCGCGCGGCGCATAACCGAGCTCGGCGATGGCTTTGCTCGAATCGAAAAACAGGCAGTACCGGCTGGTGCGCACCGCCTCGATCGCCGCCGCCGGTTCACGCCGATAATGATGGCTGGCTCGCTCGCTGATCTCGGCCACGAGCCGGCACGCCCAGTACGGCGCCACCACCTTTGGAGCCCGGTACCGGCCGTAAGGTTCGACCTTCTGCAGGAACTGGCGGAGCCAGAGATTCTGGCATCCCAGCAGGTAACGTTGGCCGGAGATGCCCCGGTGCAGCGCCAGGAGGTGTCCGAGGGCTACATCGCGAACGTCCACAAAATTCAGCCCGGTGTGCGAAACAACCGGGAATCTACCGGATAAAAAATCGACCAGGATCCGGCCGGTCGGGGTTGGCCGCTGATCGCCGGGTCCGATCACGGCCGTCGGCAGCACGCTGACGATGGGCCAGCCGTGACGACAACGCTGTTGCACCTCATGGTACGCCAGGAGCTTGGAACGTTTATATGGCCCCGGCGCCTGGTCGGCGGTCATCAGTTCAGCCTCGTTCTGTTCACCTTGCTTGCGCGGAGCAAGAATGCCGCAGGTGCTGGTGTAGACGACTTTCTCCACGCCGGCCCGGCACGCTGCCTCCAGCACGTTAACCGTGCCTTGCACGTTGTTCCGGTAAATCTCGTCAGTTTCGGTGGACCAGAACCGGTAATCGCCCGCCACGTGAAATACGTAACGGCAATCCCGCAAAGGTTCGGCCAAAGTGTCGGGTCGGGTGATGTCTGCCTCAAACCAACAGATCCCAGGATCTTTCTCCGGCAACGGCGCACCCAGCGAGCGGGTCACACCGCGCACTTTGCACCCGGCGCGCAGCAACTCCCTGGCCACATGCCAGCCCAGAAAGCCCCGTGCCCCGGTCACCAGGACCTCACAATTGGTCATGCTCTCATTCTTTCGGTTTGAACGTTTCCTTTATTTGGCAGCCGCGTGCAGAGAATGCCACCGAGGTGTGCGGGTGGCAATGGCTCGCCTGCTCGCCGGGCAGCCGTTAAGGTGCAGGCCGTATTTGCCGGGCCCGCAGATAGGCGTGAACCCAAAATCCGATCCCCACAAGGATCATGAATAACGAAAGGAATTGGCCCCGGCTGAACGGGCCGGTGAGCGGCGCATCCGGTTCCCGGAAGGTTTCACCAAAAATCCGTACGGCGGCATACGCGATAAAAAAAAGGCCCGTAACCACGCCGTCAGGTTTGCGAACCTTCAGGCGCACCGCCAGCAAAAGCACGAACAGGAACAACCCTTCCAGAAGCGCCTCATACAATTGGCTCGGATGGCGCGGCGTTAAAATGCCGGCCAGCACGGATCGCACCGGCCCACTGGTGCGAGCGGCCTGGAGGACGGCTTCAACCGAATCCAGGTTGGGATCGAGTTGGTGGACCTGACTTAGGGCTCGGGCCGCCTCGTCCGGATGGTCAAGCAGCTCGGCCGGGAACTGCATGGCCCACGGAACGGTCGCCGCCCGGCCGTAAAGCTCGCCGTTGATGAAATTCGCGATGCGCCCGAAAAAAAGGCCGATCGGCGCGACGGCGACGAGATTGTCGCCCAGGCCGGGCCAGGAGAGGTGATGCCTGCGGGCATAAATCAGGCTGAAAACAATCAAGCCCAGGATACCGCCGTGACTCGACATGCCTCCATCCCATACGCGCAGGATGCCGAGCGGATCCTCCGTCAGCATCTCCGGCCGGTAAAAAAGCACGTACCCCAGCCGGCCGCCGGCCAACACCCCGAAGAGCGCAGCGTAGAAAGTGAAATCGCCCACCTGCGATTCCTTCAAAGGGCCATACCCGCGCCGCGCCAGCCACTTCAACAGGTAAAATGCCCCGGTAAACCCGCAGAGGTAAGCCAGGCCGTAATAGCGGATGCCGAATTGAGGCCCGAAACGGATCAGGAACGGGCTGAGATGGTGCACGTAATAGGCGAGCCACATGTCGAATGCCACGGCAGAAAATGCCACAAATGGAAGAGAGTGTCGGGTAACGGGTAACGGGTAACGGGTAACGGGTAACGGGTAACGGGTAACGGGTAACGGGTAACGGGTAACGGGTAACGGGTAACGGGTGTCGGGTCACACGGCGGGCACAGCGGGTTTGGCGGGCACGACGTAAGAGTTCACACGGCGAGCCACGGCGGGAAGAGGAGAGAGTTCGGGGTTCGGAGTTCGGAGTGGGGGGTGGGTGCGAGTCTCGGCCTTAGAGTTGCCGCCGGGTCCTCTTAATCTGTGTCAAGCTGTGTAATCTGTGGATGCTTTCCTCTTTTCTGCGTGT
>JAFBAP010000054.1 GCA_019247695.1 Verrucomicrobiota bacterium
TTCGTCGCTCGGGCCCACCCCCAACGATTTGGTCGCGAACGACACCTGGCCCAAAAGCTTGGCCCGACTCGCCCGGAGCAGCTACATTGGCCTAATGAGGCTTCCCGAGCGGATCACAGTCGACCCAGACATCATGATGGGCAAACCGTGCGTGCGCGGCACGCGCATCCCCGTTGACCTGCTCTTGCAGAAAATGGCGGCCGGCGAAATCGCGGAAGCGCTCTTGGCAGCTTATCCCCAGCTCAGCCGGGCGTACCTTCACGCCGTCTGGGAGTATGCAGCCCGTTCCGCGGCTGAGGAGGTCGTGCTCGCCGCAGATTAGGTGCGCTCCCTCTTTGGTGGGAACCTGAGCGTTGCCGCGGCGATCTGGGCGGAAACCACGACGGGTCCTTTCCAGATGCTCTCATCACCGGAAAAGACCGGTGGCCGCACCACAGAGCGCTGGTTTTACACCACAGGCGGACACGAAATAAACGAATAAAACGAAAAAAGCCCCCTTATTTCGTTTAATTCGTAGCGTTAGCGCAGTGCCGATAGATGGTTGGGAAAGCCAAGGGGATTCTCGAGGGCCCCAGCCAGGGCTCGATCGACCTCGTCAACAAACGGCTCACAAAGGCGAGACTGCCGGTCATCGTACCATTGGGCCGCCTCCTCGATGTCGGCCTCAGCGGCCGAGCGGATGCTCAGGCAGTAACTCACTGGCCAAGGAGGCTGGCCCTAATACGAGACTTGGCCTCCCCCGGAGGAACTGCCTCGGGATGCCGGTCGTACTCGGCCTAAAAAGTGGCCACAAAATGGCCACAATTGAAACCCTCTCACGCGAGATGATCGCCTGGCGTTCAAGTAAGTCAGTTCCACTGAGGAAGTTATGCCAGAGCCGGCAGACGGGTTCGAACCGACGACCTGCTGATTACAAATCAGCTGCTCTACCAGCTGAGCTATGCCGGCACCTTACTCGGACAGACGGCGAACACCAGGAACGCGGCCGCCCCTCTACCTCGTTCGTCGTAACCGGCCGCCCGGGGCGTACTTTGCACGTTTCCGGCTGCGCAGCAAGTCTAAAGAATGCCCGCAGCCACGCTGCCGCGCCGAACTCCGAACCCTTTCCTCTTTCCGCCGTGGTCGCCGTGGCTCGCCGTGTTCGCCGTGTGAACTCCGTCGTTGTGCCCGCCAAACCCGCTGTGCCCGCCGTGTGACCGAACCCTACGGCTTTCGCCCCCTGACGTCTCGGATCATCCTGGCGATTGCTCGCCGGATTCGTTGCACCAGCGACGGAACCGATTGTGTGCCGCGGACCACGAGGATCGGATGATCCGCACGGTGGACGATTTCACGGGTGACGTTCCCGATCAGGTACCGGCGCCAGGCGTTCGGGTCCGGGCAGGCGCCGACGACGACCAGGTCATGGTCGCCCTGGTCAAGTTCTTTCAGGATCTCATCAGCGACCAACCCGTACCGGAGCCGCACGGTGACTTCGATTCCGGATGCCTCCAGGCTGCGCTTCTCGGCTCCCAGGTCCCGCGCCAGGGCCGAGTTGGAGCGAAGAAGGGCTTCGGCATCCGCCTCCCGTCGCATCAACAGGCTGGCGTGCAGCCCTCCCAGGTTGGGCAGCACGGTCAGGAGCGTCACCGCCGCCGGCAGGCTGCGCGCGAGTTGCGCGGTGACGCTTACCGCCGTTGCAATGCAGGGGCCGCCCCCGGTACAGACCAGGATGCGCGCCAGCGGCCGGTCATCCCCAACCGCCACGAATACCGGCGGGTCGACCTCCTCAATGATGGCGTAAGCCTTGGCAGGAGGAATCACGGCGCGTTCATCAGCTTTGCGGTGAGTGCCGATCATCACCAGGTCGTATTTCGTTTCGCGCGTCTTTTTGATGATTTCCGTCACCGGATCACCCCGGCGGGTCACCAATTCGACGTTAATGCCGTTTCGCTCATACTCCTTCAGCGTCCGGCGAAGTCCCTCGTAGACGGTGTCCTCCTGCACTTCGGCTCCGGTGACCCCGAACACGGTAACCTCAGCCCGGCCGGCAACGGCAATCCGCCGGGCCAAGGCCAGCACCGTGCTGCCCCGCTCCGAGCCGTCGCTGCAGACAAGAAGTTTCATGGTGATCGATTCCGGTTAATTCAATGGTGATGGCCCGTGATCAACCCGTAAGCCACCAGGAGGGCGCCGATCAGCGGAAGGGGTGCAAACGCCAGGCGGATTCGCGGCCCGGTGAAGTACTGGGTGAGATTTGCACCGATCTGCGCCCCGATGGCGGCGCCCGTTTGCATCACGAGCGCAACCAAGACGTCCACGTTGCCGTGGAGCGCGTGGCGGATCGTGCCGTAACCGGCGGAAATGATGATTTCAAACAAGTCGGTTCCGATGGCGACGTGGGTAGGAATGCCCAGCAAATACACCATCGAAGGCATGCGGATGTAGCCGGCGCCCCCGCCCAGAAACCCGCTGAAAAGGCCTCCCACGAACGCAACCGCGACGATGGCCCACAACGAGACCGACTCGATGCCGGAATGGGGCAGGCTCAACACCGGCGCCAGCTTGACCTTCTGAACCGCCTTGGCGATGTGGTCGAAAGCGAACGCATCCTCCTTGCCTTGGGACGCGCCCGGCATTTTGATCCGCTTCTTTTGCTGGGAGATCGTCGCCCAGCTTTCCCAGGCGACGAAGCCGGCCATCGTCGTCAGGACGATGATGGTCACGGCCCCGACCACCTGGTTGATGTTCGCGCGGCGTTTCAGTTCCTCGATCGCCTGGACCCCCACCTCCGACCCCAGGATGGTGCCGACGACCATGACCAGCGCCAGACGCAGGTCGATATTGCCGAGGGCCCGGTGCCGTCTTGCCGCCACGATCGATTTACCCACGATGTGGGCCAGGTCAGTGCCAACCACGAAATTGAAAGGCATGCCAAGCGCAAATAGCGCCGGGCCGGCCAGGAAACTGCCCCCCACCCCAAAAAAGCCTCCGAAAATCCCGATGACGAACCCCAACGCAACGAGCAGCGGTGGGCTGAGATAGGTGTGAGCGATCGGGAAAAACATCATACCGGTGTTATTCCAACCGTTGGCGGACCCATCGCAGGATCCAGCCCGTGAGCAGTTCCAACCCGGCAGCCTGCACGACGACCAGGATGATCGTGACGGCGGCGTACCATTCGCGCTGGTGTTCGAACAGGTCTCCGAGCCAGCCGCCCAGGAAATGCAGAACGCTCAGAAAGTAGGCCAGGACGAAAACGGCGTAGAGAGCAATCTCAATCAGGAAAGGACGCAGCACTCGTTTCTTGACCGGGATCATAATGCAGCGTGCCGAGTGTCGGGTGTCGGGTGCCGGGTGTCGAGTTCGGAGTTCGGAGCGGCGGAGAATGCCACAAATGGAAGAGAGTGGCGGGTAACGGGTAACGGGTAACGGGTAACGCGTAGCGGGTGCCCGGAAAAGGCCACAAATGAAGAAGTGCGGGTGGCATGGCTTCCGCCGTGGTCGCCGTGTTCCGCCGTGGCGCCGTGTGAGTCTTTTACGCTGCGGCCGCCGTGTGACCGTGTGAACTCTCACGTTGTGCCCGCCCTCCTCGCTGTGGCCGCCGTGTGACCGTGTGATATTCATTGACCTGGCATGCATCACTTTACGGACCTGATCTGGCTTTGTGTGATCCTTGGCGCCCTTATCCTGGCTATCCGGGCCGGGGGCCGGACCCGGTTCGGGGCGCAACTGGCTCACGTTGCGCAAAGGCGTCCGTACATGGTCCTGGCGGTAATCGGGATCATCTACACGGCCGTGGTCCTCCAGTGGTCGGCAAGGTACGGCCGTTTGGCCATGGACCCTCAATGGGACGATGTCTCCTACCTGGTGGATGCTCAACGGCGCCTGGACCTGTTTGATCGCCAGGCTTTTCTCAAGGTGATCAGATCGTTTTGGAAATCCCCGCCGCACAGCCCGTGGTCAACCGCCTGCCCGCTGTTTGCGTTCATAACGCTCGGGGCTCAGGCCTGGACGCCGTACCTGCTTAATGTCGTGCTGGTTCTGGGGTGGTTGTTTTTAGTTTATAACCTGCTGCCCGCGTTGCCGGTCGAAAAACGGCTCTTTCTCGCCGCGCTCTCTCTTCTGCTACCGATCGGCACGCGGCTGGTACAAGAGCTTCGTCCCGACCCGGCGTTGGCCGTGGCTACCGTGGCGTTCTGCGCGGGATTGCTCCGGACAAGCTTTTTTTCACCCGCAACGGCCGGCCGCTGGCAAACCCATTTCCGGTTCGGCTTGCTTGCCGGGCTCGCGCTGCTGATCAAGCCCCCTTTTCTTTACCACACGCTCGTCATCATGATGCTGACGCAGGTCTTTTCCGCCCTCGGCATCTCTTTAAATGACGGGTCATCTCCGGTGGGACGAAACCGGTTGGTCTGCGGCGCGGCCTTTTTCGCTGCCGCCCTGCTTGTTTCCGGCGCGTACTACGTCCGGGCTCTGCCGGAAACGATCCGTTACATCCATACCAATACCGCCAATACCGAGGCCGCCGAAGTCCACCTGCTTCATACCCGGGCAATCGGTGGCATCCTCAGGAATTTTTTGGTGAACGGCGACATGGCCCGGATGCTCGGCCCGTTCCTCGTCATCTTGCCTGTTGTCGTCATCCTGGGATTGATCTTTTTCGTCCGGCAAGGCCGGCGGCTTGATACCGGCTATCTGGCGAGCGTGCTGATCTGTGCCGTTGCCTCGATCGCGATTCTGACCTACGGCCGGGTGGACAACCCGTATTTCGGCATGTTTTGGGAATTTGCCCTCGTGCTCGCGGCGTGGCACGTCATCGGTCAGGCGGATAGGGCCGGGTTTCCGGGCCCGCGGGTCGCCTTCGGCTTTGCCCTGCTCGTGGCCGGGACTTTTCTGGTCCACTCGCCGTTCGCCCAATATTACTCGCCTTCGCTCGACGCGCGCGTCGAGCTGAGTTTGAACCGGGCTCTCGTTTTGAAAATCGGCCGGGCCTGGGCGGAAACCAACCCGCAACGAAAACGTTACGGCCGGGTCCAGGTCTGCTTCGGCGGGTTCGTGAATGGCGCCAGCCAAACGTGGCTCGCCGGACAACTCCGGTCTCCCCTGGAATTCGGCGGCAACATCGAGGCCCGAAGCGTCGGCGCGATCCTCGAAAGCATGGCTGCACCCGACTTTGTGGAGGTGGCCGATCCGGCCTCGACGTGGCTGTACCTTTGGCTGCCGAGCGGCCCGCTCCAGGGTGCGCTGCTGGCGCGTTTACGGGCAGACCCAGTGTTTTCAGAATTGCCTCCGGCGGCCGGGCAGGAAGGGAAGGTTTATGTGTTTCAGCGGAACAAGCTGCCCTGACCATCATCACACGGTCACACGGCGGGCACGGCGATCTGGCGGGCACAACGTAAGAGTTCACACGGCGAGCCACGGCGAGCCACGGCGACCACGGCGGAAAGAGGAAAGCGTTCGGAGTTCGGAGGCATCGTAGAACCGGGTCCGATCTCCCCCCCTGAGGTGCACGCTTACCCGGCGGGAAAACGATATAATCCGCAGAACACGCAGAAAAAGCATCCCAACTGCTGGCCTTGACACCGATAGGCGTCGCCCATGATCCCGCCCCGAACTCCGAACTCCGAACTCCGAACTCCGAACTCCGAACTCCGAACTCTTTCCCCCTCTTTCCGCCGTGGTCGCCGTGGCCCGCCGTGTTCGCCGTGTGAACTCTTACGTTGTGCCCGCCAACCCCGCTGTGCCCGCCATGTGACCGTGTGAACTCTTACGTCGTGCCCGCCAACCCCGCTGTGCCCGCCGTGTGACCGACACACGGTCACTCAAAGACCACGGTCTTCCGGCCATAGACCAGAATGCGGTATTCGAGGTGCGCCTGGATTGCTTCCGCAAAGACCAGTTGTTCGAGGTGGCGGCCTTTGCGGATCAGGTCTGCGACCGTGTGCCGGTGGTTGATGCGCGTCACGTCCTGCGCAATGATCGGGCCTTGGTCGAGCTCAGCGGTCGCGTAGTGGGCGGTGGCGCCGATGATTTTTACCCCTCGCGCGTGGGCCTGCTGGTACGGCCGCCCACCCGGAAAAGCCGGCAGGAAACCGTGATGAATGTTGATGACGGGCACGCCGACGCGTTCGAGAAATTCGGCGCTCAGGACCTGCATGTAACGGGCCAGCACCACCAATTCGACCCCGTACCGTTGGAGGATTTCGAGTTGCGCCGCTTCCCCGCCGGTCCGGCTTTCCCCGGTGATGGGGATGTAATGGAACGGCACCTTGGCGGCTTCGGCCAACGGTTCCAGGTCGCGATGATTCGAGACGACGCAAGCCAGGTCCCCTTTCAATTCGCCGGCTTTCCAACGGTAAATCAGGTCGTGGAGGCAATGCGGGATCCGGGAAACGAGGACGCCCACCCTGGCACGTTCGTCGGACAAACCTACCTTCACCCGCATCCCCAGTTCGGACTGCGCCATCTTGGCAAAGGCGTCTGCCGTCCGGCGCAGGGCGACACGGTCCCCGGCGTGCACCCACTCGACCCTTTGAAAAAAGACATTCTCTTCGGAGTCCCGGTGCAGGTCCGCATGCAGGATATTGCCATCGTGCTGAAAGATCCAGTTGGACACTTTAGCCACCAGGCCCGGGCGGTCAGGACCGTGCAAAAGAGCCACGATCGTCGGAGTCGAGGTCATCCTGAGGATCATTAATCACGCGATGGTATTGGCAAGCGAAGAGCGGTAATTCTGGAATTTTAGGAAACACGAGGGTTCCGGCTAGCGGATTCCGGAGATCTCCCAAAACACTTCCCGTCTCAACGGCGGCCGGATTGGCCAGAACGGCGGCGCGCAGAGATCGGCGAGCGCACCGGCGGCTTTCGGGTCGGTAAACCGGCTGAATCCCTGGGCCAGCCGCATCCGCTTGTTAAGCCACCAGCGGGCGAGGGCGTGGCGTTCGAGCCATTCGTAGTGGGACACGATCTCCGGCGGTGAATGGCGGCGAGCCACCTCCAGCAACTCGCGCCGCCGCCGCTCGCCACCCGTAGCCGATTTGTGCGCGGCATGGATGCGGTAGCGCGACAGCGTCGCCGGTACGGCCTCAAAACGGGCGCCCGCAGCCGCGGCCCGGAGAAACCAGTCCCAATCGAAGGCGTAATGCAGGGATTCATCCAGCGGACCAGCCAGCTCCCAGGCTTTGCGGGTCCAGAACGCGCTCGGCTGATCGATGAAATCGGTCACCTGCAGGCGGCGCATATCAAACGGCACTGCCTGCCGGAGTTCCCGCCACTCCGTGCCGTCCCGAAATACTTCGCAGCCTCCGTAAAGCACCAGGGCCTCGCCGGAACGGCCGCGAAGACGCTCGAGCACCGTTTGCAAGGTGCCGGGCAAGTGGAGATCGTCGCTGTTCAGCCAGCAAAGCACGTCCCCGGTGGCGCGGGCAAACCCCTCGTTGATCGCCGCCGCCTGCCCGGCGTCAGCGTGTGAGCGCCAGAAAGCAAGGTGCGGTTCAAACCGCCGGATAACCTGAGAGGTTTCGTCGCGGCTGCCCGCGTCCAGCAGCAAGATTTCCGGGTGGCAACCCGGCCGGCCCAGCGCACTCGACAGGGTTTCCTTAAGAAACCTACCCTGGTTGTATGAAGGGACGACGACGCTGATTTTAAGCCATTCCGGGGCCATGCGTTAACGGGCCACCGTAGCATATCGACCCCTGAGCCTGCCGTTGGTCCCGCCCTTTCCATCGATTATTTCACGAACAATGCGACGAACGGTTGGGGCACGCCTTGATACTTGTACGTTTTTTCTGGACCTCGTTCGTAAGCCGCGCTCTCCTGGCTGTCTTAATCTCAGCGGGATTATGCAGGCGGTTGAATTTTCTTTGATCATCCCGGCGTACAATGAGGAATCCGTGCTGAACCGGTTCTTCGAGGAACTGGAGGCGGGACTTAACTCTTGGGTCCACCGTCCCTGGGAAATCATCTTCGTTGATGACGGCAGCTCGGATCGTACGGCCGAAATCATCCTGAACAAGAACGCAGAAGATGATCGCTTCAAGGCCGTGTTGCTCTCCCGCAACTTCGGTCAGCAGCCTGCCGTCTCGACCGGATTATCATACGCGCAAGGCAGATTCGTCGGGATCATCGATGCCGACCTGCAGGATCCGATCGGCGTCCTCCGGCAGATGTATGAAGCCTGCCGGGAAGGCCGGTGCAACGTGGCGTACGGCGTCCGGCAGAAGCGGCAGGCGCCGGTGGTCCTGGACCTGAGCTACAAGGTCTTTTACCGGTTCATGAACCGTTTTTCGGACCATCCGTGGCCGGTGGATGCCGGCGACTTTTGCGTCCTTGATCGCCAGACCGTCAACCTGCTGCTGCAACTGCCGGAGAGCTCCCGCATCATGCGCGGGCTGCGTTCCTGGATCGGTTTGACGCAACTGGCTTTCCCTTACCGCCGGCCTGCCAGGGCTGCAGGAGAATCCAAGTACGACATGCTTCGCCTCACCCGGCTCGCCCTGGATTCGATGGTTAGTTTCAGCTCCGCCCCGCTGCAGTTCGCGGTCTTCTGCGGCCTGTTGGCCAGTTTACTCTGCGGGTTCACAACGGCGTTGTTCATCCTGAACCGGTTCTTTCCGAGCTTCACGCTGTTTGGTTATTCTGTCGGGGCTAACCCGGGCGTGACCACGATCGTCATCCTGGTGTTGCTGACTTCAGCCTTTAACTTTCTCTGCCTCGGCATCATGGGCCAATACCTCGCCCTGGTGGTCCGGGAAGTTAAGCGCCGGCCGCAGTCGATCGTCCGGGAGATCGTGGGTGACTTGCAGCGAAACCGCGTCGCGTTTCCGACCACCAGGCATGAATCATTCTTCCGATAAAAATCGAATCGAATTTATTTCCCAACCCGAACCGGTGAGCATGGCGGACGACTGGTTCGCGATTGCCAACCTTGATCACTTCTGGATACGCCGCCGTTTTCAGGTGGCTACCCGGTTGTTGCGCGGCATCAACTTGAAGGGTTGCGCCATCGGAGAGATCGGGTGTGGAAACGGCCTGGTACAACGGCAGTTTGAAGAACGTTTCGGTACACCCGTCGACGGACACGATCTTAACCTGATTTCGTTGCGCCAGAACGTCAGCCGTCTCAGCCCTCTGAGGTGCTACAATATCTTTGAGCGCCGTCCGGAATTCCGGCAGCGCTACGATCTGCTGCTCCTTTTTGACGTTCTTGAACACATCGAGGACGATGACGCGTTCCTGGATGCGGCGCTCGACATGCTGCAACCCGATGGCAGGCTGATGGTCAACGTGCCTGCGCTGCGATCGCTGTTTTCAGCCTATGATCGGGCGGCAGGGCATGTACGGCGGTATTCGCTGCCTGAGCTGGCCGACCGGTTGGAAAAACATGGCTTGGTTGTCGAACAGGCCACCTATTGGGGACTGAGCCTTTTGCCGGCGCTCTGGATACGGAAGCGGATTTTGGCAGGCGTCAAACCTGAGCAAGTCATTCGCCGGGGTTTTTCGCCAGTAAACAGGGTCGTCAACGAGGGCATGCTGCTGTTGAGCAAGGTGGAACCGCTGCCGCAGAAGGTTGCCGGTACCAGCGTGATGGCGCTGGGTAGACGAAAGGTGTAGCGAGCGCGGAGCAGGCCCGACGGCGGCCATTTGATCGATCGCTATCCGGCCCGGTCCGAGCAAAGGGTTTCTGAGCGGCCCGCGATGGGGTTCTCCAGAACGGTAACCGGATGACCATGGGATCTAGGGAGTGCGCCGGGCAAACAAAAAAACGGTTCCCTGCTCGCCTGCGACCGATGGCAACTCACGAAAGCGGCCATCGGCACGCAGGTGCGCCAGGATCTCGGGTTGAAGGCGTGACGCCGGAAGCCAGGAGAACATCCAGCCGGCACCCGCGGAAGCTACCTCCACGTAGTCGGCCTGGCCGGCGGCAGCCAATTGAGTCGAGAGATCGGCAACTCGGTGCGCGTCGCTGAACGTCAGGGGCAAATGCTCCTTTAAGGCTAACCAGAGCTGGCTGCTTGAACTCACGAAACCTGCGAAGGTGACGAACACGCGGCAAGGCCGGGCAGGAGCCCCGAACTTGTGAGCGTCATCGTTAATCGCCCGATTTACCCGTTCATTAATGCTGTACGGCTGTCGGGTGTCCGGCGAAATCACGGCTGCCGTGTTAACGCCGAGGCCGGTGTAGCTTGCAAGCACGAGATGTAACAGCCCACCGACGGCAAAAACCGCGGCTTGCGACGCCTTGGCAAAGAGAACCCGCATGCTATAGACGGCAAGAAAGATCGCGATAAGTTGCCAGGTCATTCCGAAAAAAAGGTTACTGACCTGGCTGTACACCATGATGGCCAGCGAAAGACCCCCCAACGCCAAACCGCCGGCAACCACGCACAGGTCGCTCCAGCAACGCCGCCAGATCAGAAACAGAAGGGCCGCAACGGTTAAAACCAGAATTTCATATCGCCCGGACGCCAGCAATCCGCCGATTAATCCCTGAAAATGCATGCGCAAGGCGCCGACCAGACCGCCTGGGATACGCCATAGCGCAGCGTCCGGTCCGGAGCCGGTATTCGTATGAATGTAGTCCAGAATGTGGGTCCAGCTGGAGGCGTAGTACCAGGCGCTGACCGACAGTGTGCCCAGCGCACCCGCCAGGGCGATCAGGCACGTAACGACGGTTACCTTCTGTGAACGCAGGGCTAGGATCACACCTGCCACCAGCACGCTGGCGATGGTAAGGCACGCGGTATGAAGCACAAAGGTCGGCTTCGTTATGAAGGCCAGGCCCGCCAATAACCCGTAAGCGACGATCGACGGCCAGGCGATTCGCTTGCCGTCATATTCCGCGGCCAGAAAGACGGCAAGCAGGCTGAAACTGGCCGTGAAAAGCGCCACCGCGAAGTCAGGTCTGAACTCGATAACGGCACAATACGTCAACGGTAAGCTGAGAAGAAAGGTCAGCGCGAGACAACGAACGCCCCAGAACCTTGCAGGGATAAGGCAAAAGGAGACCCCGAAAAGAAGGAGAAGGGGCACGCCGTTGCACACATAAGGGCTGAATTCCTGGAACCCGAAAAAGATGAAGGCAACCAGCGCCACCAGCGTTGACCACGGGCTATGCGGCGGTTCCTGAACAAGCGACCGAACGACGGCCTGAACGCCCCCTTGATCAAAGATCTGCGTCCGTTTAAGTCCGTCGATCAGGTAACCGACATCATCGTAGGTTGGGTCGATGGCCAGGCGCCCGTTTCGTAGCGACCATTGCACGACGGCAGCCGTGATCCCGGCGGTGAGCAGAAATGCCAGCAGAAGCCAGCCGAACTCGGCGCGGAAAATCGATCGGGCTGCGGCAGGGCGCGCAAGCACCGTTTTATCAGCTGCCGGATCGGCACCCAGCAGTTCCGGGGCTTCCGGGCTCAGCCTGCATTTGCCCTCGTTCGCGAGTAACGCATCGTCATGACGGTCCGGACCGCGCAGCGTGTTCATAAAAGCGGTACTGTTTGATCACGAAGGCAGCCGGTCAACTCCCAAATGAGCTGGCTGGCGATCCGGACGCCGCGGCCGATCTGCAGGAATGGTTCTGTCCTGACCAAGGCCGGCGATCTACCATTCTTGTGTCGACGACGTCAAGTCTGTGCTACGGCCGAGGCAAGCCGCCGACCGTTACATGCCGGCGGCTTCTACGCTGGTCTAACCCTGTCCGCACCACACAAAATGGCCAGATCGCAAAACACGGGGTCCGGAGCCTGATCGAACCAGCGAATCGCTTCCTGAACCAGGGTGATTCTTAAAACGTGTTCTCCTGGCTTGTCCGGAGCTAAAACGTTCACCTGGTACATTTGGGATGATCCTGATTCGGCATCCGGTTTCAACCGGGAACGAATACCCTCATATACCGAATAACGTCCGTGCGGAGCTAACCAATGGTACGATAGATGGATGGGACAGGGAGGCAGGCTTTTCAGATCCACTGGCATCCCATAGGGACACAAAATAACGCTTGGGCCCCTGGCTTGAAGGGGGTTTGCGGACGGTTATGGGCGGAATGGGTTTAAGAATTTATCGGTTCATGGAGGAAATTTGCTTCGGTGTGGTTTGCTGCTGGCCCACAGCA
>JAFBAP010000055.1 GCA_019247695.1 Verrucomicrobiota bacterium
CTACCCGCGTGAGGTATGGATGCCTTCCTCTGCGTGTTCTGCAGATGAAAATGAAAGTGCCGGGTGTCGAGTGCCGGGTGCCGGGTGGGGTTCGGAGCGGCTTTGCCCCACGGGCCTTAATCTGTGTCAATCTGTGTAATCTGTGGACGTTTTCTCGTTTCTGCGTCCTTCTGCGTGTTCTGCGGATGATTCTCAAAGATCTTGGGCAGGAACGACGCTTCGAGGCCGTGACGCGGCGCTATCGTGAGCGCTTTCCATCCCGGTTTACCTCAAAGCCGGCCCGGTCAAAGGAACTCGAAGTATTCGTTCCACTCCCACGGGTCCACACGGTCGTGAAATGCCGGCGTGTCGTAAACGGCGATCGCGGCTTTCGCCTTGTCGACTTCATGCCGCTTGACTGCGACAAACAATTTTATGAACTCCGCTCCCAGCGCTTCCTGCATCACGGTATCCCGCCCCAGCGCATCGAGCGTCTCTTCCAGCCGGGTCGGCAGGTCGATGACGCCGGGCAGCCCGTAGGCCATCCCCGTCACGGGTACGGGCGGTTCGATTTTGTTTTTCAACCCATCGATTCCTGCCGCCAGGCAGGCCGCCATGAGCAAATACGGGTTCGAGGCACCGCAACCGCAGCGATTTTCAATGTGGGTGCTCTCGTCCCCGTTTCCCTTGACGCGAATGGCGGTGGTCCGATTCTCGAAACCCCAGGTCGCGTTGACCGGGGCAAACGAATAAAGTTTGTAACGTTTCGTACAGTTGACCGTCGGCGCCGCCAGCGCGCAGATCGCCCGTGCATGGGCGAGTTGTCCGCCCAGAAAATGGCGGCATACGTCCGATAAACCGTCCTCCCGTCCGGGGTCCGCAAAGGCGTTCCTACCCTCTGACCAGAGCGACTGGTGAAAGTGGCACCCGCTCGCGCTTTGGTCGATGTAAGGTTTGGTCATGAAGGAAGCCGCCATCCCGTGGTGCCGGGCAATTTCTTTAACCCCGTTTTTGAAGGTGAATGCGTGATCGGCGGCGGTCACCCCCCAGGCAGGCGCGAAGTTAATTTCCATCTGTCCCGGCCCATACTCCGCGTTGGCCGTGATGACGTCTACGCCAACCGCAGACATGTGTCGCAAAACGTCATACACCAGCGCCTGGTTGAAATTGTTGCGCAGCGTGGCAAAAATCTGAATCCCGGGAAAGGGCGGCTGATGAGTCTCCGCATCCACCAAATAGAATTCATACTCATAGCCGCTCATCAGCCGGTACCCCAGGGCCTCCAGGTCGGCTAACAGTCTTCTTACCACCAGGCGCGGCGCAGCCAGGGCAGGACGGCCATCGACGTAGTGAGGTTCACACAGGACCCGGGCCGTTTTGTCGGTCCATGGCAGGATTTGGAAGGTGTCGAGGTCAGGTTTGATACGGCTATCCGGGAAACCGAGTTCCTCGAGATAGCCGGTGCCCGCTGCGACGTTAGCCTGAACATCGAATCCTAACTGTCCCAGCAGGAAATTTAATCCGTGCTGAGCAAAGTATTCGAAGTGCTGCCGTGGCACGGTTTTGGAGCGGGAGATACCGTGGGTATCGGTTTGTTCAAAGCGGATAAACTCAATGCCGCGATCGTGAAGGAGCTTGGAAATCTCGACCAGCTGCATACGGGTCTCCTAGAGGCTAAACGTCATGATCGTCCGGTTGCCGACCGCTTCCCACCGGGTGGCCTGAGCCAGTTCAATGACCGGATCAGAAGCGATGAAGAGCGTTTCTTCGCTCCTGGTGAGATGCATCGTGAAGTACTTCGGCGACGGGCTCGGCTCCGCAAACCAGTTGCAGACCGTTAGCCCGGTTGGTTCGACCAGCATGAAGTTGGCTGAAGTTGTGTTGGCTGGAAGCTTCTTGAGCTGCTCATTCAAGGCCGTCTGCCGGTCGGCAGCCTCGAACGCCGGGATCAGCCATTCAAACAATTCGCGGCTATCCCAGAGTGAACTCTCGTAGCCCAGCTCTCGAAAAATGTCCGGCGCATACCCGTTATGAAAAAAGTACGCCGTCCGGCCTGCAACGGCGCCCTCGACGGGATGAACGTAGCTGATGCCGGTCTTGGACTTCACAGACGCGGCGCGGGTGTGAACCGCTAACAACCGGCCACGGGCTGCGGTCAGCCTGGGATCCGCCCGGTTCGTTGAAATCGGCGCTTCGTCCCGGATGCATCCCAGCCGGTCTTGAGCGTCAAGGTAAACGGCGCCCCAGCCGTCGAAATGACGGCGGTCAGGGAATTCATGCGCTGCGGTTCGCCCCTGGCTCATGGCCACAGCGGCGTCTGCGATCGATGCTGCGTCAAACCTCCCAACTGCCGCGATCATCCTGCACATCCGGTAACCCCCCTCTTCTGGGCCGGATGGTACCTTGCCGGACGGCAGGCGGCAAGATCTCGGTATGGGCAAGCGCCGGGGGTCAGGGTGCGGCGTATGATGCGCGCAACGTGGCGGCCGCGCCTGGCCCCGTCACCTGGCCCCCGTGGTGCCGATCTGAACGCCGAACGCTTCGTCTGCCGAGCCCGCCGCGTGACCGCCGCGAGGCTGCCATAGCGGCAACGTCTCATAGAGCGCCACGTCGATCGGCAGCACCGCGCGGAGTCGATGCCTGATTTCGGCTTCCTCAGCGTCAGAGCCGAAACTCCCCTCGGCGGACCGGCGTTCATGCGGCACAACCCCGACGCTGGCAAGAACTCCAAACCGCTGCAGTGAGGCGGCGAAGCGGGCAATATCGCGTTGCAAATGAGCAAAGTCGCCCACAAAGAAAAATCGTCTAAGTTCCGTCAGGGCCATGGCAAAGGCCACCTGGTCGTCACGCTCCTCGCACCGGTTTGCTCTGCCTGGTGTGGCGGTGACCCGTCCCAAACCCTTAAGGGTGGCCAGCGAGCCGTGGAAGAAAAATCGGGCCAGCGAACTCGCTTCAACGTGGGTTTTCCGGTTTGGCCCGGTCCCAGTGTCGATCCAGCCGCGCAACACCGACGGAACATCGACGGCCGTGTTTTTTGCCGGCAGGTACCGCTCGAAGTTCGGATTCGGCGTCGCGCATTCCCGAATTAAATGTTTTGCACAGGAAACCACCCGATCGACCGGTTCGCGTAAAAACGTAAAGTAGAGCGCGGGCCGGCCCGCCAGCACTTGCGGGAATTCACGGAGCTCGTGCGAAGCGAAGCACCGTAAATGCGGGCGCGCCGCCACAAAGGTTTCCATCTCCGAGAGGGACCAGGTACGCTCAGGAATTCTGGAGTACCAACGTTCGAAGCCTTTTCCGAACCAGCGTTCCAAAAGCAGGTTCAACGTGGTGCCCCCGCATTTTGGCACGTGGACATGCACAAACACCGGCAAAGCCGTTCCTGACTGCGCGGGCATTGCAGAGTCGCCATCCTGTCCCTCAAATCGTTCAGGTGCTCGCCGGAGCAGCGGCACTTCCCGCGGGGTGAACGATCTGAACAGGGTGGCAAGCATGAAGGAACCAGCATATAAAGACGGCCCCGAATCAGCGGGTTACAATTATCTCGGGCGCGAAACCGGCACCCCGGGGCTTGCACGGCGATATGCGACAAACCGGAACGGCCAGGCACGGCACGTATACGGCTGTGTTGCCAAACGCATGAGCCGTCCCTGGAGCTGAACCAAAAGTTGTCACTCGCCAGTCGCTCCGGCAGGGGCATGCATCAACGCGGTGCTGGTAAAGCAGGTCAATGGCATCACCTTCAGCTGCTGAAGGGAGCCCTCGGCGACCCGCTTGATGCGCTCGCTTTCTGCGGTTCTACCTTTGCGCCGTCCACACCTCTCAGGGAGCGCCTTATCTTGGCATAGGTCACGAACCGTTGGATGGTGTTGGTCAACAACAACGACAGGATTAAGAGCAATCCGACCGCGATGCCTTGGTCATCCCCTCCCATCCCCCGCAACCCAAGCACGTTCCGGGTTAGCGCCACCAAGCCGAGGGCAAAAAATACCCCGATGTAGTTGCCCTTGCCTCCAAACACGCTGATGCCGCCAAGAAAGGCGATCGTGATGACGTCCAGTTCGTAACCGAAGGCGTTGTTTGCTCGCGCGTTACTCAGGCGGGCCGTGAGAATAATCGCGGCGAGGGCGCTCATCAGCCCGGAAACCACGAACAACCCGAAACGGATGCGGTTGACGCGGATGCCGGAGTATCGCGCGACGGCGGGGTTGCCGCCCACGGCGTAGATCTTTCGCCCTAAGGGCGTGCACTGAAGCACCACCGTAAACAGGACCGCGGCGATGATGAAAGGGACGGTGACCCAAGGGATAGGCACCGGGCCGATCGTGTTCAAACCAAAGTTAGTCAAGGAATCTGGCAACGTGTTGATCGCACCTGCACCAAGCAGAATGTACCCAAGGCCGCGAAACAGCGCCATGGTACCTAACGTCACGATGAGGGAAGGGAGCCCGAGTCGGCAGACGACGTATCCATTCACCGCCCCGGCGGCGATACCGGCCAAGAGCACGACGGGAATCGCAAGGGGGAGGGGCGCACCCGCCCGCACCATCATGCCCAGAATCACGCTGCAGAAGGCGAGGATGCTCGCGATGGACAGGTCGATCTCCCGGACGATGATCAATAAAACCATCGGCAGCAGCATCAGGGCCTTCTCGGTCATCTCGGCGCCGGCTTGCGAGAGGTTAAACGGATCCGAAAAATGCGGCACGCTGACGCAGGCGTAAGCGAACGCGCAAACGAAGAGGAGGGCCAAAAAGAAGTCCCAACTGCCTAAGAGGGACGCAACTTTTTTGTTCATTTCTTGACTCGTGTTAATCGCGGTTGATGGGCTTTTCGTGTGACGTAGGCGTCGGCCGAGATCGCCCCAAGAATGACGAGTCCGTACACGGACTGGATTTGCAGGGGCTCGATGTGCACCAGGATAAAGGCGTTGTTGATCACCAGAAGCGTGATCGCTGTAAGCCGACGATTTTAAGCAACGGCTGGGTTCCTCGAGCATTTGGTCGTGATCCAGGAGGTCCAAAAACCCCGTTTTCGGGTGGCCCAACTGGGTGCTTGGCTCGTTACAGGCTGCCATCGAAGCAGCGCCGTCTTGCTATAGGGCTCCTGAGCCTTTAAAGTTGGTCCCTTTAGCGTCTCGCCATGAAGCCCCCCATCCTATACTGTCCATCTAGCTCCGGATCGCTCTTGCCCAATCCTGTTTTTCCAAACAGGACCCGTCCGAAGAGGAGTCAAATCCGGGCCGGTTTTGCCTCAGCCTTGCTTACCCTTGTCGTGCTGATCGTCGGCCCGGGCAAGCCTATTCTTGCTCACGCACAAGGTCAAGATGGCGCCCAACTTGGGCGGGCCGGATTCCTCTATGTGACAAATTCGGCCGGTAACGACGTTTCAGCCTACCGCATCGGCCCACATGGGGCTCTGATGCCCGTGGCTGGTTCACCCTTCGCCACGGAGAACACGCCCAGTTCCGTAGCGGTGGATCCCTTAGGTCATTTCGTCTATGTGGCAAACACGGGCATCGCCCCCGCTCTTGGCAGTATCTCGGCGTTCCACATCGGTTCACGGGGGGCCTTAACGCCCGTGGCCGGTTCGCCCTTTGATGCGGGCAATGGACCCCTTTCGGTGGCGGTGGACTTTTTGGGACGGTTTGTCTACGCGGTAAATACCGGCAGTAACAACGTTTCAGCTTACCGCATCGGTTCTGACGGGAGCCTGACGCCGGTAGCCGGTTCGCCCTTCACGACAGGGACCGCCCCGTTTTCAGCGGCGGCGGACGTCGCGGGCCGTTTCGTGTATGTGGCCAACCACCTCAACAACAATATCTCAGCCTACGGCATCGGCCTGGATGGGACCTTAACGCCCGTGGCCGGTTCGCCCTTTGCTGCAGGGGCGTTTCCCAGTTCCGTGGCGGTGGACATTTTGGGACGGTTTGTCTACGTGGCAAACGCGTCCAGCGGGAACGGCAGCATCTCAGCCTACCACATCGGTTCGGACGGGATCCTGACGCCGGTAGCCGGTTCGCCTTTCATGACGGGGACCGCCCCCTTTTCGGTGGCGGTGGACCTCCCAGGCCGCTTTCTCTATGCAGCAAACGGGGAGAGCAACAACGTCTCGGCTTACGCCATCGGCCCGGATGGGGCACTGGCGCCGGTGACCGGTTCGCCCTTCCCGGCGGGGGTCAGACCCGTGGCCGTGGCCGTCGATTTCTTGGGCCGCTTTGTCTATGTGGCCAACCACGGCACGTTCCCCGACTTTACGGACAGCAGCATCTCGGCCTACCGCATCGGTCCGGATGGGGCCCTGACGCCCGTGAAAGGTTCACCTTTCGACGCTGCGGGGACTGGTGCCAATTCCGTGGCGATTAGCCCCTGATATCGGGCAGTACAAGGGACGGTGCCGGCGCCTCCGCCGAGGAATTTCCACTTTTGGTTTTGGCGATGGCGGCCGCGCCGCCGATGTAGTTGCCGACGTTTACCAGCAGCAACGCGTAGCTCATGATAAGCGATACGGTCAGCATGGTGGACCGTCCGAATTTCTGGGCGATCGCGGCCGAAATCGTGTACTCGCCGGATCCGTATAGCCTTTTGACGAAAAACAGTCCGAACAACAGGAAGCCGATCGAGGCGCCCAGCACCGACCAGCTCACCGAAACCCCGGAGCCGAACGCCTCCTGCGCGGTGCCGACCGTCGACTTGGCCCCGATAAACCGGGACATCAGCAGCACGCCGATGACCGCGGCGGGCAGCGAATGCGAGGCCGTCATGAACTGGTCGACAGTCCGGCTGCGCAGTCGCACCGTCAGCCAGCTGGTGAGCAGGATGTACGCGACCACCATCGCGATGATGACCGCAGTACCGAAGGCATCGAATTCGGCCATTTTTTTTCCTCTCAGTGGGCGGCAGGAGCCGCGGGTGCATCAGGTTCCAAGTGCCTCAAGACACTGCTGAGCTTGCTGGCAAATACGTCGTCTGAATCTGTTTTAGCTACCTGAAGTCAACGTGGCGTCGCGGCAGCTTTCTTTGGCGCGAGTTCCGCCGCCTGCTGCAGCGCGACCAGCAGGCTCCGCTCGTCGGCTTTCCCGGTGCCCGCGATGTCGAAGGCGGTGCCGTGATCGACGGAGGTTCGTATAACCGGCAGACCGACGGTAATGTTGACCCCCGCCTCGATGCCAAGCACCTTCACCGGCCCGTGCCCCTGATCGTGGTACATCGCGACCACGATATCAAAGTCGCCACGGCCCGCGCGAAAGAACAGGGTATCGGCCGGCAGCGGTCCCTGCACGTCCCAGCCTCGCCCCTGGCAGGCGCGCACCGCCGGCTCGATTTTTGTTTCTTCCTCCCCATGCCCGAACAGGCCGTGCTCGCCCGCGTGCGGGTTGATACCGCAGACGCCGATCCGCGGGCGCGCAATGCCGGCGCGAGTCAAGACGTCGTGCGCCCGCGCGATGGTGCGCTCGACCAGCCCGGGCTCGATCTTGGCGACGGCATCGATCAGCCCGATGTGGGTGGTCACGTGAATGACTTTCAGCTTCGGCGTTGAAAGCATCATCGAGACCTCCGGCGTTCCGGTGAGGTGAGCCAGCATTTCGGTGTGTCCGGGAAACCGGTGACCGCCCGCGTGCAGGGCCTCTTTGTTGAGCGGCGCCGTGCAGATGGCGTCAATTTCGCCGGCCTGGGCCAACTCGACGGCGCGGGCCAGGTACTGGTAGGCGGCCTCGCCGCAGATCGGTGAGAGCTGCCCCCAGGGGAGCCCTTCGGGGATGAGGTTCAGGTCGATGCAATCCGCAATGCCAAGCCTGAATTGCGCCTCGGACGGATGGTTGATCGCGTTGACCTCCAGCTTGGAATTGACGATGCGGCCGGCCTCACGGAGGCGACGGGCATCGCCAATCACCAGCGGGCG
>JAFBAP010000056.1 GCA_019247695.1 Verrucomicrobiota bacterium
CCGGGATTCCTGGTCATCGCGAGCGTCGTCACCGGAGCCGTGCTCTACTTCCTGAACTGTTCCTTAACGTTCCTGGCCGCCCGGTTCCTTCTCCCGGTCGAAATTCTGGTCTGGTGCGCCGTGTCGCTGGCCCTGGTTGAAATGCCACAAATGAAGAGTGACGGGTAACGGGTAACGAGTAACGAGTAACGAGTAACGAGTAACGAGTAACGAGTAACGAGTAACGGGTAACGAGTAACGAGTAACGGGTGTCGGTCACACGGCGGCCGCAGCGGGTGTGGCGGGCACCACGTAAGAGTTCACACGGCGAACACGGCGAGCCACGGCGACCACCGCGGAAAGAGGAGGAGTTCGGAGTTCGGAGCGGCAGCATGGGCGCCGCCTGTCGGTGTCAAGTCCCGCAGCTGGGATTCTTTTTCTGCGTTCTTCTGCGTGTTCTGCGGATGATTCGGTCTTCCCGCCGGGTGAGCCTGCCCTTCCAGGGAGACTGGACCCGGTTCTACGACGCCGCCGAACTCCGAACCCCGAGCCCCGAACTCTTCCTCTTTCCGCCGTGGTCGCCGTGGCTCGCCGTGTGAACTCAGTCGTCGTGCCCGCCAAACCCGCTGCGGCCGCCGTGTGACCGTAATCTGTGTCAATCTGTGTAATCTGTGGATGCTTTCCTTTTCCGCGTTCTCTGCGTGTTCTGCGGATGATTGTTTCGGTGTTCTCTGTGGCTCGCCGTGGCCGCCGCTCCGGGCAAAGGTCTAAGTTGAACCCTGCTTCCTCATCCGTTACGTTGCGACTCAGGCGTGAGCGAGTTACCCCCAATTGAGTTAATACCGGCGGCTTCTCATCACGGCCCGGTTTTAACCTTGGTGGAAAAAATTGAGGCCGCGCTCGCGCGCCGCCTGCTGCCGACCCTGGCGGATTTGACACGGCCCTGGCCCGAGCTAAACCCGAGCAGTCCGCATCAGCCGCCCGCTTCCGCCTACGCTTTTCTCAGCTACGAGGCGCTACGCTATTACCTGAGATTCGTGTGCCAACTGCAGGATGGCGAGCGTCCCGTCCAGCCGCCGAACGCCTTGGAGACGTTGATCAGTCCGCCCCTGCGGCAGGCGTACCGGCAGTTCTGTCAGGACTTTGGTTTTCCTCTGCCTGCTGAGGGCCGATTCGTGACCAGACTTCAGACGGGTATGGATCGTCTGCTCGGCTGGCAGCTCGATGACCAGCTCCGGGCTGACTTCCGGGGGCGCGTTGCGCCCGTTTTCCGGCGATGGCGCCGGAGACGGACGCTAAAGCCGTACTTTCTCCCTCAGCCCGGACCGGAGCCGGAGCTTGACCCGGGCAGTCCCATCCAGCCAAAACCGGAAACGCTGGCTCGCCTGTGCCGCGCGTCCAGGGTGGTGTACCTCGGGTACGTGAAGGAGCTGCAGGAGAGAAAAGGGGAACTGTGGTGGGAGTTTCCCCATGCCTGTGTGAGCCGGTTGATTCCCGGTTTCTGGGCAGGTTACGAGGCGTTTCATCGCGACTTCTGGCCGAACCTGGACGAGGACGAGCAGCAGTTGGCGGCCGAGCTGGAACGGTGGTCGAAGGCATTGAAAAAGTAGAATAACGGTCGCCGATGCGCTGCTGACGGACGCGGTCGCGAGTGCTTGATGGGGCAACTCATGATCAAGTTGCCCTGACGGCCGGTTGCCACCCGTTTGGCGGGGAGGTATTTCACGGCCGGTACCAATCCTGACGGTTCAACGCGCGCTGCTCGACAGAGGGCTGCGGGTTGGCGGTAGCGCTCAGGGTTGCCCTTTGAGGTCTTGAAAGAGCGCCCCGACGTCGATGGTCACGTCCGGGTACGCTTGGGGTGAGAGCGGGCCTGCGCTGAAGGCCTGGGTTTCATATCCCGGCAAAAGGTGGCGCAAGACGCGGCGGCCCGAGACGTCGATGACCCAATATTCGGGCACGCCGGCCGCTTGGTAGGCCTGAAGTTTCTCGTGGGTGTCCCGGGATAAGGTGCTGCAGGAGATCTCCACAACGAGTTTGGCTTCGGAAGCGTTCGGGTTGGTGGGACGCCCTTCCGGGTCAAGGGCTACCAGCGTCAAATCCGGCCAAGGCTCGTCGTTATCGCCCAGCACGAGGCCGCCTTCCCAGGGGTATAACCCAGGGCGTTCGTGGCGGAGCAATTGGCGCCTGAGGCGCCGCCAAACGGTGGTGTGCGGGTTGCCGGGGACGGGCATGACGAGGATTTTGCCGTCGAGTAGTTCGTAGCGGTAGTCCGGGTCCAGCACCGGTTCGAGGGCGTGGAACTCACGAATCGTGAGTTTGCGGGCTTCGACGGTTGTGTGGAGACTCATGGGCTACCCTGCGATGATACCCGGCACGCGCTCATCGGCCAAGCCTTCCGCGCGAGTGTGTGCCGCTAACGGCGCTTCCGGCGGCTGCGGCTTTGGGCGGCGACAAATCTTGTATTCTTGTTTGTACAGCAGACTGGGCTTGTACTAACCAGAAGCCGGAGTTTAACCTCGTTCTGACCGCAAGGTTCATTGAGGACGTTCGGTACTGGGCGGTCACCGACGCCAAGATGGCCGGTAAGCTTGTGGAACTGGAGGACACCGTGCGCCACGACCCGTTCACCGGGATCGGCAAACCCGAACCGCTTAAAGGGTTAGGAGCTGGGGTGTGTCCCGGCGGATCAATCTTGAACACCGCCTGCTTTACAAGGTAGAAGGCAAGATCGTTTACCTTCTGCAAGGGCGGCATCACTATTGACTCCGTCGCGCGATTCCGGCCGTCGCCGGGGGCAAAGCCGGCTCCGGCGCGGTCGCGATCTGCCGGCCCGGCAAGCTGATGGAAAACCGGCCCGGCTCGGGCAGAAAGGGAAGCAGCGCCATGGCGGCCGATCCGCTCTTTTTCAGTTTGGCGCGAACCCCGGAGATGGCCTTTCGTACCGCCTCATCATCCATTTCGGTGGAGAGCCCCTCCTTTCTCCGCCAATCCGAAAAATTGTCCGCTAACGCTTCCGTTCGCAAGTTTCGACGGTAACCATTCAGCGAATCAAGCGCTTCCTTGTACGTGCCAAACGCAGGCTCGGCGTTACGGGCGCGCTCAGTCAGGAAGAGGATGACGAGTTGCTCTTTGGGCGCGAGCCTGACGCGGGCGCCGTTGATTTCGATCTCGGCTCGGGAACGGTGCACATTTAATGTAATCTCGTCGGCAGCCCGTTCGTGAATTCCCTGGCGGCACCGGGCTATCAGCGCGGAGAAGCTTCCCGGCATGCGGCTCAGCTCTCTTGCGAACAGGTTGCGCAGCGGCACGAAGGGAATATCAGCCAAATCGATGCGTGCCTCGGCCGCATGGACGGTCGTTTTTCCATCCGGCATTTTCAAGATCGCTGCCGGTTGTCCTGGAAAATAAAATCGTGGGTTTAACCTCGGGTCGTCGAACGATTCGCGGACGAGTACGTGCGTCAGACGGTCGGTCTCGCGCCCGATGAGCGTCATGCAGGCGTAGAGAAGTGTGCCCAGCGTCTTGCGCCCCCCAGCGATGGAGGCTACCAGGTGCGTGTCCGGGTTTTCCACGATCGATCGAACCACCTCGAGGATGGAATTGGCCGCGGCCTCGTTCTCCTCGGACGTGCGGATGTCATCGAGGGGCGGTTTGCGGTGCGTCCCTTCGTCCCACCGGGTCAGGACGCGCAGGTCGTCGCTGCTGGCAGGGTCGAAGCGGAGCTTTCCCTTAAGGTTGTGCCCGTCGGTTTCCAGGCGCTCGCGCAGCAAGTCCCACACGCACTCTTCACCGAAGGCCAGTTGCGGCGAAAAAAGCTCACGCTCTATCTGCTCCCTACCGGTGCGGGTTGTAAGGACGATCACCCGGCTCGGTACCAGGGGAGGTTTCTCATGCGCCAGCGCCCAGACCGTTTCGGTTAATACCGCCGGCGACATGCCCGTTACGGCGAGCAGGACGGTTTTGGCGCCCTCAGCCGGTGTACCCGGTAAAGTTTTGTTCACGAACGCGAAGATACCCAACGGGTATCGAAGTCCGGGATCGGATTGGCTTCGCGGGTCAGGTCGAAGCCCAGAAACTCGGCGGCAATCTCTTTCATTTCGTTGAAGCCGTCCGCACTAATGGGGGCGACGCCGTGAGCCAGGATCGAAGCGTTGCGTTTCTCGGTGGCCCGGCGCCATCGGCTGCCCTTCCTGCCGAGCCGCAAATCATTCATCACCTTCTCCGCACGAGCGTCACCGAGCCGGTGAATCGCGCAGAAACAGAGTTCCAGACTCAATTTGACCTCACCGTCTTCATTTGGCCGGGACGGCTCCCAGCCCGCAAGCGCGGCAGGTACTCGGGCGTTTTTCCTGAGGTGCCCATTGATGAACGATCCATTGCTGGCCTCGCTCAGCCAGAGTTGCGCTTGCATCTCCATCGCCCGATAGAGCCGGGCGGCGGCATCTTCATAACGGCCCTGTTTTGCCGTACGTAACGCGTTATCGAGGATCTCACGCATTAGATCGACGCTGACCTCCTCTGTCTTGCATGCCTGGCAGATGGATAGCGAACGCTTTACAAAATCCAGGAGACCAAAATCAGCTACCCGGTCGTAACGCCTGGGATCGGCGATCCGGTCGTAAAGCTTGGGAATGTCCTTCACGGCTGGGCCCAGCCGCTCTGCGGTGTGTCCAAAATCCAGACGGTGCCGAGCTGCCGTTCCATGGGCGACCGAAGCAAGGGTCTCGAACAACGGCCGTTGCGGGACCCGCGGCGCAGTCTGCTCGAGCACGCGCGCGGCGCTTTCAAATAATCCATTGTCCCAGAGATCGCGCACCCGTTCCACTTCACGG
The DNA here is from genome assembly GCA_019247695.1 of Verrucomicrobiota bacterium. Classification (NCBI taxonomy): domain Bacteria; kingdom Pseudomonadati; phylum Verrucomicrobiota; species Verrucomicrobiota bacterium. The sequence continues at coordinate 4,815 of JAFBAP010000056.1, forward strand.
ATAGCCAACTCTGACCATGGGTTACTTTGGTAAAGCACGCGCTCTTGGCCATCCACGACGATACCCAGGCCGGCCTTCTCGCGCTGCGCACCCCCGACATAGCTGAATTGCTGGAACAACTCCGTCGCGGCCAGCACAAGGGCCGCGCTCATCGCCTTGGTGCCGCCGCTGTAATCCACGAGCACGGTTTCGGGAGCGACCTTCCACTTGCGCAACAGTTCAGGCAGGTGCAGACGCAACTCACGATAGCAAACCTCGAGTTCTTCAAACCGTTCAACTTCTATGAAATCCCGGTCCGGGCGCCAGGTAAGTTGAGCGTGGATCTGATCGGCAATTTTCCGGCTGTCACCGGAACAGAAATACCAAACGTAAAGCGGCCGATGGCTTTCGAGAACTTTCAGGATTGGCGCCGGGGCGCCTCCAACGCTCACGAGCACCGCCTCACAATGCGGGAATTGGGGTGAATCAGTCTGTTTCATAAACGGGCGTTCGACCTAAAAAGGGGCAGGTTGTGTCAGGCAAGACCTGAAGGGTCAACCGAATTGGTCGGGCTTGGTCCCGCTCGCCCTAATCTTTCACAAATCCGGCCAGCTTAAGAACCGGCGGTCTACCTCCGTGAGCCCTGCGGGCTTCCGGACCGAGGATTCGTCCATGAGGCGCTTCGAGTAGTGCCAGCCGGAGTTTTCCGTCGATTCGAACAGGACGCAGGTGAACCACGCTCGCCTGGCGCGGTTTTGCCGAACCTAACGCATTGGGCGACTTACCATTCCTCCGGGCCTGCTCGCGGAGGTCGATCTTCAACAAGCGTCCTGCGTGGCCGCAAAGCTCGACCCAATCACGGAACACCTGATCGACCGACGCGACCTTAAATCCTGCCGTCTTCAAGGAGTCGGAAAGTTCAGCCCATCGCTGTTCGTTCAACGTGTGCTCAGCCGAAGAGAATGCGCCGGCGCACCGGGTCGCACGATAGCCGAGCGCACCGATCGAGAAAAACGCGCGAATGGTCTGAGTCAAGCGCTGACTCACCTCTTGGCTTAAAGGTTGCCGGATCGAGAGGCCTACCTTCGCTTTGCCGCCTGGCGGGATGGCTCCCTTCCCCTCCGGCGCCTGCAGGCGGTTGCCGCAGAAATACCCTATTGATCTTCAGTTAAGTAATATCCGTATTTGGAAAGGGTAGCTCTGAGTCTAACGCACCTTCTGCTCGAGACTTTGCTTTCCTGAAGGTCAATAAAAGGTAGGTCTTACTGTCCATTACGCTGGGGTTGATCCTTTTATACACGAGGTCATAAATAATTGCGAATAGAATTGGGTAGTGATAGTCGTTCCTGCATGAGGACGCTTACCATTGCCGATGCGGGGAAGGTGATTCTGGGCCTGCAAGATGAAATCCGTCGTTCACCGGAGGCGCGCTATGACCAC
>JAFBAP010000057.1 GCA_019247695.1 Verrucomicrobiota bacterium
CTGCCGCTCGCTTGTATGGTGAGGGGTGCCGAGTAGCTGCCTCCCGCCAGCCAAACCGTATCTCCCGCCTGAATGCTGCCCCAGTTAATGCTCGAGAGCGACCATGCGTTGTTCCAATCGGCACCGGTGTTTGAGCCGGCAGCACTCGGCCGTACGTACCAATTGGCGGCGTTTGCGTCGCCCAGACACAACAGCCCAGTGAGCGCGATGAAAATTATCAGGGTTAGCTTGGCGTGGAGTGATCTCATTGGCTTTCAGTCCTTATAGTTCAAGAAACTTCGCGAAGTACGAAGCCAAGCGACCCTGAACCGATACAAGTGCGAAGTCAAGCGAACGAGGCCGAGGCCTACCCCCCCAAATGCCACAACCTCTTAGTGTAGAATTCTATCCCTGGCTTCCGTCAGCCACCGCCGAACCAACGCAGCCGGCACACGCCGTGCATACGCCGTTGACGGCAAGGCAGGTCGCAAGGCATTTGCATCCCCGTTTTCGCCATCGGTCCGGGGTGACGGCGAGGCATGGCCTTGAGATGATGCTCGTCCCTGAATAACGGATCGGCTCAAGTCGCTCATATTCGACCAGACAACCGGCCCCAACGCGTTGATGAACCGCGCTGAATCCCCGAGCAATTCGACCCCGTTTTTTAAATCCTGATGATGGCCTCTAAGTATGATCGCCTGCCCAAGAAATGCCGCTAACAGGATGGTATTTTTCACGTCGCCGGAAACGGCCCAGCGCGGAAGAACCGGACAACCCCGAACCAGTTCGAACGGCAGCAACCCCAACGTTTTCGTCCAGGCCCTGGCCCGGTTATGAGCGCGCAAGGATCCATGCGAAATGCAGGCGGCTTCAAAGCCGCAGGCCGGCAGCGCCGCAAGCATCTCTTCGGAGCAAGCGCCGTGCGGTGGCACCATCACCCGGGCAACCGTGACGCCGCTTTGCCGCTCGAGGCGTTCGATGCGCCGAATCGCCTGCCGCAGCAGAAACGACCTTTCGGCCTGTGAGTATGGCTGGGCAAGTTCCCATTTGGTATGGTTATTTCCGTGCACCAGCAACGAGAGACGATTTCGGTGCCTGCGAAAAATTTCGGCCGTGCCGTTATGGGTGAACCAAGCGTCCAAAGGGATAGTCGCAAATGAGACGTGGTAGTTCTCCTTTTCGGCCTGCGCCGCCAGATGCCGGTAGTCGACAAAGCCGTACTGTGGCCAATGAAGATTCGGATCGTCGAAAATGAAGCAGGCCCTGAGCGGGGAAGGGCCGGGCGGAGATCCGGCGCCTATTTCGCGGAGCCAGTGCAGGAGCACGACCGTTTCCAAAAAGCAGCCGCCATTCAACACGTCCGCCAACCCCCCGTCGGCGGGCAGCACCGGCAGCGCAAAACCGGAGCGAAAATGCTTCGCCGTTTTCCCTTCACACACCGTCCAGACCGGGCCAAGCTCAGAAATCGCCAAAGGCCTGTCGTTAGGACCGAGCGTCAATACTTTTGGCCGGACGGATACCTTGGTCCGGAGCGACCTGCCTCGAAACGGGAACGCTACATCCGCGTCGTCGGAGAACACGAGGGAAATATCGATCAACTCGCCCGGCGTCGACGCGTCCCCGGCCTGGGCCACCGTGAGGGTGGAAAGGCTGGTTCCACGATGTTGTTCGCCGCCGGCGAGCGTTGCCGTAAGGACTTGCATCCCGGCCTCTGGCTGTTCCGGCGCGGAACGGCCGAACGTCACCGGTAACAGTCCTTCGAGCAGCGAGAGCAAAGCCGGCAATGGTTCGCTATGCGGCGCCTCGGAGGCCTGAATAGAATATCGATCAGACATATAGTCGAGATAAGAAAGTCGGCGGCGTCCCGGGGGAGGCTAACTCCGAGCGGCGATCTGCTCGGCGCTCCTCCACAACGGGCCCTGTCCCTGAATCTGGGCAGGGGCTTTTTGCAACACCGGAAGACTGGCGATGCAGGCCAGTAAGAAGCACAGAAACGCGATCGTCTGGTCAAAATAGGAAATGGAGAAGAAGGTCACCGTGTGGGCGAACAAGCTGGAACCAAGCCCCCAGATCAGAAACCTTCTGCCGGAGGGCGCGCCTCGACTGGCTCGGAGTGCCTGGCCGATCCTGCGAAAAGCGACCACTAACATCCACACAAACAGAACGATCAAGGCGAGCCCGCCCCAGACTCCAATCTGAATGTAATAGTTGGTCATATCGGTGTGCACCGCGCTGGCCTCGATACCCGAGGCCATCCAATGGCGCGTATAATCCGTCCCGGCGAACCACCATTCAGACAAATGCGCGATCGCAGATTCGATCAATTTCGCGCGGAAGTACCCTGTACTGCCTCCGGTGATATCAATCCGCGCCACCAGATAATACACCGGGTCATTCATTACCAGGCTGAGAAACATCACCCCGATGACCGCCAGCCAGCGGATCGTCCGCACCTGACGGCGAAGCACCCAAAACGTCAGGGCTGCCACTCCGGCTAAGGTCGTGATAATCGGCCCGCTGGAACCGCTGGCGAAGACGATCGCGAGAGCGGCGACTATTCCGGTGATTGCCACGGCGCGGTTCTCTCTCCAGAAGCAGAGAGCGAGTGGCAGGGAGACGCCCCCGATTGTCCCTGCAAGGATAGGATGGCTAAACGGGCCTTGCGCACGATAATGCCCATTGGTGATCTCCACGTCTGCCGGACCAAACCCGATCAAACCAAGTAGATTATTCCCGGTTAATTTCTCGACCAACATCGTCACGGCAAGCGGAACCAGAAGAACGCAAAGCATTTTGAAGAGGGCGCGGACATCTTCGAGTCCTCGAATAAACACACGGAACAAGTAATAAAACCCCACGATGTCGTAGAAAATCCCGAGCCGGAAGACGAGAAACTCTGCCTTGTGGAAGACGATGCTGCATGCGTTCCAGATTGCCCAGAGCCTGGCGATCCGATCCAACGAGTTTATCCCACCGCTGATGCGTTCGCCGTTCATGGCGACTCGTATAAGGCCCGCCGCAATCAGGATGCGCATCATCGGAAGATGCACCGGCCCGATCACGAGTTGCTGGTCTCGAGTTATATAGGCGGATCCGAGCAACAGCGGCAGCGCCGCCCATCGCCTCGGCAGGCTCAGCAGCAAGGCCGAGTTCACCAGCGCAAAGACGATGCCGAAGAAATTCATGCCGGACAGCGGATCATTGCCGGGTTCGCACCGGAATCAGCTTAACCCCAGAGACTTTTGCGGCCCAGCAGGCGATTCATCTGCTGCTGACGAAGGTACCGGATCAAAGCTTTGTCTTCGACCTGACCGATCCGTCGCAAATAGCCCTTTACAAAACCGTACAAAAGCCCGAGGCCGCCGATAAGGTATGGCCGCTCGGCGGTACGCTTTGCACATTTCAGCAACATGAACAGCGGGTGATAACCCGAGATATAGTTGGCCAAACCCGCCTTCACCCGATCATTCCAGGTTCCGTAGGCGGCTCCGGTTGGCCGATGGTGAATTACGTGGAGGTCGGGCAGGGTGCGCGTTTCCCAGCCGAGCATGTTCGCTTTGATTTCGTCCAGCGTATCCCACCCGGGGGCCGGAATGAGGCCACCGATTCCGTCCCAGCACGCTGACCGGTAGATCTTGGTTGCTCCCCGGACGTGGAATTTCGGATCCGCTTTGGCCTCCGGCTCGGTACCCCCATCCGTCACGCGACAGATCGTTCCGCCGGCAATTCCCAGACGCGCATGCTCTTCGAAGCGCGCAAAGCATTTCTCGAAATAATCAGGGCTGAATGAAAGATCGCCGTCCAGCTTAACCAGGTAGTCCCAGGCCTGATCCTCAATCAGGCGATATCCTGCATAGAATGCTTCAACCACGCCGCCTCCGGCTTTTCGAAAGCCGCGATCAGGGCGGCTGACGACCTTGATCCAGGGATTCGACTTTGCCGCCGCCTCTGCGATTTGGCCCGTTTCGTCCTTGGAACCGTCATTAACGATAACCCAAAGGACAGGTCTGATGGTTTGGGCCAGCATCGAATCGATCGTAAGCGGCAGATGCTTGGCCTCGTTCCGAACCGGACTCACAACGATGTAGGTTTTTTTTCCAGTCATCTTATATCAGGTTTGGCTCTCGTGCGTTCACTCAGGAAGGGCAGTCGTTCCCATAAACGGCCACACGATTCGCGGAAATCCAATTCACCACGATGGTCGACATGTTCGGGTCCGGTTATGCCAAGGCCGCCGTCGCGCCGTCGGCCCCTTGCGGGGTTACGGCACCGGCCGTTGGATGCGGATAGGGAATTATGCGTGCCGTGCTCTCGGCAGCCTGTGAGGCCGGCTGCACATCCATGAATTCGCGGTGCCACAATTCGAGCGTCAAAAGGGAAAACACCTCTTTCATCAATCCACCGTCGCGAGAGTTCCTTTCCAGCAACTGCTCGACGACTCGCCTGTCGAAATACCCCCGCCGGACCGACGTTTCACCCAGCAGCACCTCGCGAACAAGATCGCCGAGATCATTCCTGAGCCAACGCCGCAGAGGCACCGGGAAGCCGGCCTTGCGCCGCGTCACCACCTCGCGAGGAATATCATCCTTAAAGGCCTGCTTCAGGATGCGCTTCGTGGTCCAACCTTTGACCTTGAAATGCGTCGGCAGGCCGGCCGCGAATTCGAGGACGACGTGATCGAGCAAGGGCACGCGTAACTCCAGCGAGTTTGCCATCGTGATTTTATCCGCTTTGATGAGCAAGTCGTTCGGCAGCCACGTGTTTGTATCCACGTACAGCATGCGGTTCAGCACCGCCTGCGGTGTGGCCTGACGATCTACTCGCGCGAACAGATCTTCGATGATCCGCGCGCTACCTGCATCATCAGCGCTGCCATAAAAATCCGGAGTGCAAAGCTCAGCGCGATGCCGGTTAAAGTAACTGAAGGGCGTTCCTACGCGGCTGTAGTAGTAACGCTCCAGCGGCAGCTCGCAAATCGGTGCATACTTCCTGACCTTACCGAAGGCACCTAACGCGCCCAACCAGTCCAGACTGGGGCCCAGCAGACCCTGGAACGGCCCGGCAACGCCTTTGAGCCGCTCGAGCAACAGCAGGTTGCGATACGTCTGGTAACCCGCGAAGGCTTCATCTCCGCCCTCGCCTGAAAGCACCACGGTTACGTGCTGGCGGGCCAGTTTCGCAACGTAATGCAAGGCAATCGCCGGAGCTTCGCATACCGGTTCTTCCATATGGCGCACATACGCCGGTAGGAACCCGGAAAATTCCTGAGCTGAGACGGTGAGTTCGTGATGGTCGGCGCCGTATCGGGCTGCTGCCAAGCGGGCAAACGGCCGCTCATCATCAAATTCCTCGCCCTCAAAACCAATCGTAAAGGTGCTGACCGGTTTGCTGGTTGCCTCTGCCGCGCAAGCCAGGACAACGGTCGAATCGACCCCGCCACTAAGTAATACACCCAGAGGCACATCGCTGATCAAATGCTGCCGGACCGTTGATTTCATCAGCTCGCGCAAGTCATCGCACGTCTGACGCAAACTCCGGTTGCCCGTAGCCGGCCTGAATTGCAGGTCCCAGTACCGGCAACAGTTGACGCGTCCGTCCTTGGCGATCAGGTAATGGCCCGGCTCCAGTTTCCGAACGCCTTTAAGAAGCGTCTGGTCACCTGGATTGTGGAGGAAGGTCAAGAACCGATGGATACTTTGTAAGTCGACCTCTCGTGGCACGTCCGGGTCGCGGAGCAGCGCCTTGATCTCGGACGCGAAAAGCAGCGCGTTGCCGGTGTTGATGTAATACAAAGGCTTAATGCCCACTCGGTCCCTCGCCAGGAACAGGGTCTTGGCGGCATTGTCCCACAACGCGAAGGCGAACATTCCCCGAAGACGGCTCGCGCACTCAGGCCCATATTCTTCATAAAGGTGCACGATGACTTCGGTGTCCGAATTCGATCGGAAAGTATGGCCTTTGCCGATCAATTCTTCCCTTAGTTCGTGAAAGTTGTAAACTTCGCCGTTATAGACCAGCCAGACGGTCTTGTCTTCGTTGGTCATGGGCTGATCGCCCGTACCCAGGTCGATGATCGCAAGCCGTGTATGCCCAAGCCCAACGGGACCAGCCACGTACTTGCCGCGTCCGTCGGGGCCGCGATGCGCGATCGCATCCATCATGCGATCTACCTTCCACGGATTCACTTGGCGACTCGGATCGAAATAAAGTTTCCCGCAGATCCCACACATAAGCTTTGATGTCGAACTTGAAGCTGACCTCTCGGCGAGCTAAATAAAGATTTCAGGCGTTACCTGCCAATTTTAAGACGAGGTTCAACAGTCGCGACTCCTCCCGATGCCAGAGGTGACGACCATAGATTTCTTGACCTTTTCGAGTGATAGTTTGGACTTCCTCGGGGTGCTCGAAAGCCCATTGGATACGAGCCGCAAGGCTCTCCACCTTGCCCGCCTCGAAGAAGAGCACGTTGTCGGCGTTGAAGTAATCCCGGATGCCCTGAGTTTCCGGAACGATCACGGGTTTTCCCAACGCCAAGTACTCAAAGATGCGCGTCGGCAGATTAATCTCAGTGAAAACGGTACGCAGGTTAGGCACGACGCCCAAATCGCAACCAGCTACTGCTTGTGCAACCGTTTTCTGGTCCTGCTGGCCAAAGTAGTGAACGCGGTCCTGCAGCCCCCTCCTGGCCACGAGGGGAAGGACCTGCTCGCGCAGGTAAGCCGTCTCTTCTCCATAAATATGAAACCGCAGGCCCGGAATATGCCCTTTAAGCTGGGCGATCGCATCAACGGCGGTGTGGAGCCCGTGTCGTTCGACGATGGTTCCATGATACATGACCACGAATTCGGCCCGCGTGTTTCGCACCGATGGGACTTTATCCGCGGGTTCCCTGAGCGGAAATACCTCCTCGAGGGGGGAATTCATCACGATCTCGATCTTGTCGGGAGGGCAGCTCCGAGCGACGAAGAGGTTACGGAAAGTTATGTTCGGCGTCAGCACGGCGTCCGCGAACCGGATGCTGAGTTTTTCGACGAAGCGCAGCAACCGTACCAACCAGTGATCACGGGCCAGGCCGTACACGCTCATGAACACCTCCGGTGTGGGGTCGTGCAGATCGAGCATCACCCGGGTGCCGAGTGCTTTCGCGACGCCGGCGCAGAACACGAGGAAGTCGGGCATATTGTGCACGTGAACCACGTCGTAACGGCGGGTCAACTGGCGCCGCGATAACCACAGGAAGCTCCGAGCAAGGAAGGCCAGGTACTGGAAGGCGTAGGCCAACTTGCCCGCCCGGCGCTTCTTCAACGCAACCCGAAACACCTCGACGCCATCGATCCGCTCCCGGCGCGGTTCGCCGGAGACGTGCTGAAGGCACAGCAGGTCCACGTCCATCCCGGCCCGGCACATGGCCCGGGCACTTCGCATGACGCGAGGGTCCGAGGGATAATAGGAGAATACGATAACCGCCGCGCGCTTGCCGCGCAGGCGGGTGGCTGCAGACGCCATGGGCCGGTCGGAGTCAATGGTGATCACGCAAAGGGAGTCTTGCCAGGCTTGAATCGCTCGGTCTCACGAAACGCCGCGAGCGCGGCTGGTCAGGCATGTCCGGAGTGGACACCGTACCTTGAAGCGACACAGCCAGGAAGGTTTTAGAAACTGACATGAAGTGTTCATTAATTTCCGAGCTGCCGAACTCCGGAGCGTAGAATCGTCAGAATTCATACGTTCCCGGCACCTCTCAATCAGACTTCACTCTCTAACCACTTCGGGCCGTATGAGCGGCTCTTGTTGAGCACCGTCAGAACCTTCGCTTCGGCGGCGGCGAGTTTCGCGTAGGCACGCTTTACGGTATCGCGGTTACTTTTCTCCGCCTCGACGACGAGCAAGACTTTATCCATCAAACCGGCCATGGCGAACGTGGCGGCTCCATTGCTGAGGGATGGCATGTCAAAAATGATGTACTCGAAGTCGCTGGCTTTGAATTCCGCGATCAGGTCGTAAAACCTTCGCGGGTCAAACTGCTTGTCCACGAGCAACACCTTACCGTCGCATGTTTCGGACAGAACCGTGGCAAGACCTACCGCGATTGTGGACGCACCCGCGCCGTCCGTGCAACTCGTCACCGCGACGAGCTTCGGCTTGTGGAGCATCCTGCTCAGTTCAAAATCGAAGACCAGCCGGTCCCGGAGGGCATTGCAAAACGGCTGGATGAAATGGCTGCCTTCCCAAGGGTCCAGGTGAAGGTCTTCATCACCTTCGGTGCCCAGAATTGGATCGTCATCCGAATTATTCGCGCGCAGACGGAGTCGATCATTACGGCCGAAATACGGGATCGAGAGCAACACCGGAATACGCAACCGCGTTTCGAGTTCAAGCGGTCGCTTGACCGTCTGGTCCAACACCATTTCGAGCAGCACGGCAAGCGCGACCCCGAAGCCGATGCCTCCGCCGGCCAGGCCGAGCACGACTTTTTTCACGTTCCGGGTGGCTTTGAGTGCCGCGGACGGTTTCTGGACGACGCTGATGTTGGGCATTCGGGAAGGGTCCAACGTCTCGTCGATGCGGGCTTTTTCGAGGCTGGCCTCAAAGTATTTGTAATTGGTTTCTTCGACATCCCTGCGCCGCTGGAGGTCTGCGATCTGCGGTCCCAGTTCCGACAGCACCCTGGCCTGGTTCTGGAGGGCGCCTATGCGCGACCTGAGCGACTCCGCCCTCGCCTCGATCGCCGCGAGGCGAGCTTTCTCCGAGATCAGGTCGGGACGAGAACTCTGAGCAGTCCCTGCAGTGACGACCACGGCCGCGAGGCCCGGGTACTTCTGTTCCAGGGTCCGGCGTTGAGCTTCGAGGTCAGCAATCTGCGCCTGGGTGACTTTCACGATCCGGTTTTCCGGAGTGAATTTCGAAAGCAGTTGCATCTCCATCTCCTGCAGACGCGTCACGCGGCCGATCAAGGATTGGTAATCTTGAACCGCGTCGTTGCTCGGCTGGCGCGCCGCGTTTTGCGACTCGTTTGCGTCAGTCCCGGCGGCCCATTTTTCGATCTCCTTGACGCGCGCCTGTTGTCCCGCGAGTTCTGCCTCGGCAGCGTTTAGTTCGTCCTGGTTCTTCGCCAGTTCAGCGGTGAGAGTCGTCGTGCTTTCCGGAAGCGAGACAACGCCGGCTTTGGCCTTTAACCGTTTCAACTCGTCCTCGGTTTGGGTCAACCGCGTGCGCAGCTGATCGGTTTCTCGCGTCACAAAATCGAATGCGCCCGCTGAGCGGTGGACTTCCAGGTGCTTGTCGAAATAGCGGCTTACCAATTCCTGCAGGACCCGTTGGGCCAGTTCCGGATCGCGGTTTGCGTAAGTGACGAGAATGATGTTGGTGTCTTTGACCGCGCTCACCGTCAGCCCTAATTGGAGGTTGTGGGCTGCCTTGGCTTTGTCAGCCCAGATGCCAAGTGGGGATGGCACTAATCGGTCGATGCCAACCGCCTCAGCAACCTGGACCGCCAGATCCCAACTGGTCAGAATCTCCACCTCAGAATTGATGAGGGAACCGCCTGCGCCGGGCGTCTTGACCGGAGAGTCGATGGGATCGACCGCGCTTCGGTCCACGACGTACCGCACCAGCAACTTAGCCTCGGACTCGTAAAGCGGAGGGCTAAGAAAATAAATACCCGCCGCAGCGCCCACGCCCAGCATCGCACATATCAGTATCTTCCACTTGTGCTTAAAGAGGATAAAGAGAACATCGTTCACCTTCATCCCGGAAGACTGCGTTTCCTGTTCGAACTCTGACATGGTCAAAAACTATTCCTTTATAATCGAGACGTGATGAGGATCGAAGGTTGCCTTACAATTCTCGCCGATCCGATCTAATGCCGGCGCCCGCGAGGGTCCCAAGGGGCGCCGGATGGTCGCGCCGGGGTCCTTCAGCGTCGCGTTGGGGATATTACCTTATGCTAAGCGATTGGCCAGCGCCATTCGCAAGCGCCCGCTCCCCTTGCGGACCATTCAGGCCGCCACGCCCGCGCCAAGCGCTTCCCTAAGACCTTGCACGACGGTTTCCACTTGCGCGTGCGTTAATTCAGGAAACATCGGCAGCGAGAGGAACTCGGCGGCGCAACGTTCCGTAACCGGCAGCGCGCCGGGCCGGTATCCCAGACTTCGATAGGCTTCCTGCAAATGAACCGGTACCGGGTAGTGAACCCCGCTGCCGATGCCCTTCGCGGTCAGGAACCGAATGACTTCATCCCGGTCCGGAACACGAGTCGCGTAGACGTGGTAAACGTGCTGGACGTCAGCGGCCTGGAAGGGAGTGATAACCTCTTCAACCTCTGCCAACGCCGCGCCATAGTGCGCCGCGTGGGTCCGGCGGAGCTGATTTCCTCTTTCCAGGTGGCGCAGTTTGATGCGCAGGACTGCTGCCTGAATACCGTCCATGCGGCCGTTCCAGCCGATCATGGTATGGTGATACTTGCGCACCTGGCCGTGGTCTCTAAGAATCCGGATCTTCTCCTGGAGCTCAGGATTGTTCGTCACCACGGCACCGGCTTCGCCAAACGCGCCAAGGTTCTTGCCCGGGTAAAAGCTAAAACAAGCGGCATCGCCGAGCGTGCCGGCTCTGCGTCCTTTGTATTCGGCTCCGTGCGCCTGGCAGGCATCCTCGATGACAAACAAGCCGTGCTTGCGTGCAATTGCCACGATCGGGTCCATATCGGCCGTCTGACCAAAAAGGTGGACGGGAATGATGGCCTTGGTTCTCGGCGTAATCGCCTGTTCCAGGCCCGCCGGATCCATCGTGTAAGTGCGCTCATCAATATCCACGAACACGGGCTTGGCGCCGCAATAGGTGATGGCTTCGGCGGTGGCCATAAACGTGCTGGAGACCGTGATCACCTCGTCGCCGGCACCGATGCCTAACGCGAGCAGACTCAGCCAAAGTGCGTCGGTACCGCTGCCGACGCCGAGCGCATGGGACGAATCGCAGTAAGCCGCAAAATCTTCCTCAAATTCAGCGACGAACGGGCCACCGGCGAAGGCCCCTGCCTCGATGACCTGCCGGATCGCCGCTTCGATCTCATCCAGCAAGGGTGCATGTTGCGCTTTAAGGTCAAGAAACGGTACTTTAATCTGCATACTGCGTTAATGGTGTATTCTGGCTTTTTGATCTACGACGACAAGCTGCCGCCCTTGCCTGCTTCCCGGTTTTCCGGGAGGCAGTCCTCCTGCCCCGATGCTGGGCCCATTCTTTCATCATTCCGTTACACCTGCAGGGCGGTTGTACCGCCCTGGGCTGTATAAATCCCGATCCACGATTCCGTCAGCCGGAACCGGGCGAAGGACACAGAAATCAAAGGCCGGGGGAAGCAATCCCCCAGCCTTTGAATTCTAAACCCGCCGCCAGCTTACACCGCGAGTGGGTGCGCCACCTGGGGCAGAACGCTAGAGCGCTCGACTTCGGCCTCCATGGTGCGGCCGAGAAAATCCATCAACACTTTTACCCTTTGCTTTGCCGGCAGAACCTGCGTGACCACCGCCTGTAACCCCGTAAAGACGCCCCCGACGACCTCGACCTGATCACCTTGGCAAAGCTCATAATTAAGCTGGGTGACTTCTGCGCCGTCGACGTGGTTGCGCAACGGCGCCAGAATCTCGTCTTCGACCCTCGCGTAACGATCGCCGAACCGGACGATCGCGCTCACCCCGTGAGCGTACCGGACCTGGCGATGCATCTCGAAAAAGTTGAAGCGGGCGAACAGGTAGCCGGGAAACATCGCCTCGGTGACCCAAGCGAGACCCTGTCGGGTTTGACGCTGGAACCTGATTCGCGGACAGAACACTTCCACTCCTTCCAACCGCCGCAGGTGCGCCGCCGCGATATGCTCGTGCTTAGGCTGAGACCTGAGGCAGTACCAACCCACGTCTGCAGAACCGATGTTATTCCCGCATTGATCAGCTGGCGCGTGCATGGCGATCGCTCTACCGGATTTGAGGCTTTCAGTTTTCGTTGGCAACATTTGGCTTTGGGCGCGCGTTTCAGCTTGCATCAAACCGCGCCCCACGCAAATCCGTGCGGAAGGCTCAATCATCAGGATACGACGCGTTCGCCCGAATCTTTAGCGTTAAACGTCCTTAAAACGCGCGCCGGATTGCCGGCGACGGTGGTATTCGGCGGCACATCTTTGGTGACGACGCTTCCTGCGCCGACCATCGCGTTTTCTCCGATGGTGATGCCGCCGAGCAACGTCGTTCCCGAACCGATCGAGGCGCCCCGCTTCACCACGGTTTGCTGGCAAGCCCAGTCCGCTTCCGTCTGCAACTGCCCGCCGGCCGTGGTCGCCCGCGGGAGCCGATCGTTGATAAAGGTAACCCCGTGACCGATAAAGACTTCCGATTCGACCGTGACGCCCTCACAGATGAAGGTGTGGCTGGAAATCTTGCATCGACTGCCGATTTTCGCCCCTTTCTGTATTTCAACGAAGGTACCGATCCGGGTTTCGTCGCCGATCTCACAGCCGTACAGATTGACGAACGCGTGAATCCGTACGTTATGACCTAGTTTGACATCCGGCGCAATGCGCTGGTAATTCGGTAGCGGGTTACTGTTACTGCTCATACCCTGCTCATACGGCGCATACGGCCCGCGGTTCAGCATAAGCAGCCTCCCGGGCCGGCGTTCCATTCAGCGCCAAGGGCGCCTCGTGCGGCCGCGCGAAAGTCACCGGGGCGCCGTGACGCTTGAGTGACGTCGTCGCCGCCTCCAGGATGCGCACGAGCTCCAATCCGTTTTGACCATCGGTCAACGGCTTGGTCCCGCCGGCGATGGAATCCAGAAAGTGCTGGCACTGCGTTTTCAAGGGCTCCTCCTGCTTGAGGTGGGGAATAAAGCTGTCCCCGTAATGGTAGGAGTAATGGAAATCGGCAAAGGTGTCGTTGTGCGGCGGCCGTTCCACCCGCACGTCGTAGACGCGGATCTTTTCGAGCGTCTCAACGTCGTCGTAGACGATCATGCGCCGGCTGCCGACGATGGTCATCTCGCGAATCTTGCGCGGCACCAGCCAGCTGCTCTGGATGGTGGCGAAGCGCTGGTGGCGGAACTGCAGGGAGATGTTGGTCACGTCCTCGATGCCGGGGGTGACGTGGGCGTTGCCCTGGCAGTTGACCACCTGGGGGCCCTCGCCGAGGATGTGCAGGATGATCGAGAGATCATGGGGGGCCAGGTCCCAGGCGACGTTGATGTCTTTCTGAAACAGCCCGAGGTTGAGCCGGCGCGAGTTGATGTAGCGGATGTCTCCGATTTCGCCGGAGCGAACCAGTTCGACGATCTTACGGACGGGCGCGGAGTAAAGGAAGGTATGGCCGACCATCAACACGAGCCCGTTACGATCCGCGATTTCGATCAACTCCTCGCATTCGGCGGCCGAGGCCGCCATGGGTTTCTCGATGAGGGTGTGTTTGCCGGCCAGCAAGGCGGCTTTGGCCAGCGCGAAATGGTGTTTCACCGGCGTGGCGATGACGACCGCATCGAGCCCGATCCCATTGAGCAGGTGCTCGAAACTGGTGATGCCCTCGACTTCCGGGTACAAGCTCTTCAAGTGTTTGAGACGCGCTTCGCTGACGTCGCACATCGCTTTCAAATCACAATCGGGCAGCGACCTGAAATTACGAACGAGGTTCGGCCCCCAGTACCCGCACCCAACTACCCCTACACTAATCGGTTTCTTCATTTTTCTCTGCAGATCGTTCAAATGTTTTTTATTCTTATGCTTACGTCTAACTCGCAGTACAACTACCTACGCCGCTCTCCGGCACCCACCCGGGTGCGGGTCTCGAGAAACTGTGTAATCACTGCGGGCAAAGTTTTTATGATGATGGCCAGATCCAGCCAAAGTGACATGTTCTTGGTATAAAAAATGTCCAGATTGATCATCTCGGTGAACGTGGTGCGGTTCTTACCATTGACCTGCCAATACCCGGTTAGGCCTGGCGGCACATTCACCCGTTCCTGTTGCCAAGGCTGATAACGTGCGAACTCATGGACGGTGCAAGGCCGCGGGCCGACGAGGCTCATTTCGCCGCGGAGCACATTGAGAAGCTGGGGCAGTTCGTCCAAGCCCAGCGCCCGCAGAACGCGGCCGCCACGGATGATGCGGGGATCGCCCGCAGCGTCCAGTTTGGCCATCGGACGGTCACTCGCCATCAGGTGGTCCAGGTGCCGCTCGTGGCTCAGGGTCTCAACGTTAACCTTCATCGTCCTGAACTTAAGGATCATGAAGTGCCGGCGCCGGTAGCCGACGCGTTCCTGCTGGAAGAAGATCGGGCCTGGGGAAACGATCATGATCCACAGCGCAATGGCAAGCATGAGCGGCAGGCAGACGGGCAGGCTTAGCAGAATGCAAACGCAGTCAAGCACCCGCTTCCAGACAGGGATGGCTGGTACGTCGGCTGCAGGCTCTCGGACCCCGATGGGTTCGCCATACTCAAACGCCCAGGTGGTAACGGGTTTACGCAAGATGGTCGTGCCGGCGCCAAATCCGCTAATCACTTCCTCCGAACCGGCCGGCACGACCGGATCATGGCCGACGCTGCGTTCGGACGGGAACACCGGGACATTGTCACACGCACTTACCCTGTCGCTGAGGTGAGCAACCGACCCGACGCAACCCCGCGAACTTATGGAATCGCGCGAGACGCCCTGTTTGGACGAGAACAGCTTAATCATTACCTTACCGAGAAGCATTTTCACGTGCTGCTTTTTACCCAAATACTACCGTTTCAAATTTACTTCGCGGCGCACCGAGCTGCGGCCACGCCGGAATCATTCCTGGCATTCTCTCTTCCGGCTTGCCTTCGCAGCATCCTTAACTAACGGGCAGGCTGCCGCCCTTGGCCACTTTCCGCATTTTCCGGAAAGCAGTTCCTTCTGCTCGTCTAACTGACATCTGCTCCAGAGCCATCCACGCTGCTCCGGAGCAGCACACAGGGCCTGTTTTGCGTGCCCCGCGCTCCATGCGAGTCCAGCGCCACCGCCCCATTCCGTTATTCGGGGCGGACCGAAAGACTCAGGACCCAAGGGCCCGTGCCCGGCCCTTGGGTCCTAAATCCGTAAAAGCCGTTATGCCGCGAGCGGGTGAACTACTTGAGAACCCGCGCGTGAGGGGTTGAGTTTGGCTTTGATTTTCCGGTCGAGGAAGTTCATCCGGACCTTAACGCCTGATCCGGCGGCCAGAACCTGCGTGCCGAAGGCGTCCGCGTCGACGACTGCGCCCTGCACCCGCGAACAAGAGAACGTCACCCCATCCAGTTTGCGAACGTTTGCGGCGGTAATGCGCTCGTGATTGGAATGCGCGCGCAGGCAAGACCATAGCGGTTTTGCGGGGTCTTGCTCGGCGGACGGCAAGGTAGGGCTGGCGTTCATGTCTTTTCCTCAGGCGAATACAACGGTCAACTGAGGGTTAGCGCCTGACAACAGGCGGACATAGAACTGACTGGTGCGGACTCGTTTCAAGGTTGTAACACATTTTCGTCGGTTAGAGTCTGGATACATCGGCAAACCATTTCGGCTTGGCGGACTATGTACCAACCAAATCGGCATTGGTTAAGCACTATCCAATACCGGGAGGCGAAGGGCCATAATTTCTTAGAATAACTAGAATATGCTATAAAGCGTAACAAATTTGGCGGAGCCGGACTCCGGCCGGGAATTCGGGCTCGCCCAGGCGCCGATCTTCAGCCGCTTTCGAGAGGCGCCGCGCCGGGGCGCCGGGCGGCCAGGACGATTCGGGCGGCCCCGAAAGCCCGGATGCCCGGAAGCGGTCCCGACCGATGCCCGCCGGGGGAGCGATGCCTGGGGGATCAACGGTTTTGCGGGCTGCTCGCGGCCGCCTCCGGGCGAGGCTCGCACCCGGCGTTTACGTCCTGACCGGCGGCGGGAGGTCTGCGGGACCGGCACCGCTGCTCCGGCCTGAAACGCCGGGCGGTGCTCCAGGGCGGGTGAAATCCGCGCAAACCCTTTAGGCCGTTCTCGTTGCATCCGCGCAGGATTTTCTTGTCGGTCCCCTCAAACTGATACAGAATCCGCGCACCAATTGAACTGCTGATGCCATCACCCTGGAGTCATCCACCCCTGAACCGCCCGACGCAACCGCCTTCTGAACCGGTCATGCAAGGCTGGTTCCGCCGCAGGCGACTCAGGCCCGCGCTGGTCATGGCCGGCGTCTTCGCCCTCGTCGCCATGACCGGGAATGGAAGCGTTCACGCTCAGGAGACGGTGGCCTACTCGCTCAGCCAGCTGCCCAGACCACCAGAGGTTCGGCTGGGTGCCGAGCGCACCTTTATCACCTTGGGACCGTTCCGGGGCCAGATGAGCGCCGGGTTCGGGGTCGTGTACGATGATAACGCCAATCTCACGAGCAGCGGCGCACAAAGTGAAATCCGGGTCAGTGAGTCGTTAGGCCTCGACCTGCGCTGGATTCTCACCTACATCAACCAGATACGTTTTCAGCTGGGTGCTACGTTAACCGAGGTTGCCGGGCCATCCGGCACGCAGGCGCTTCAGTTCGCGATCCAACCGGGATCGAATGCCGAGTTAAGGCTCTTCGCGGGCGACTTTCTGATTCGGCTTTATGATTACCTGGCGGTGATCGATAATCCTGCGCAAGATCCTGCTCTGGCAAACCAGTCGGCCATCAATGAGTTAACCAACGACGCCGGCCTGGCGGTGGACTGGGACCTTAGCCCGTTTATCCTGACCGGGCGTTTCGATTACTCTTACAGCACGAACCTGTCGTCGACCTCAAGCACGAGCACGAGCACGAGCACGTCGGGGTTCAGTTCGACGACCGGTGACCGCAGCAGCATCCGCCCGGGTTTTGATGCGGGGTATGCGCTCTCGCCCCAAATGACCACCGGGCTTACCGTTCAGTACTCGCACTCTACGGGAAGCACCGGCGCTAATCCGACCTTGTCCACGGCCGTGTCGGGCCCTAACGAGATCGATGCATTCACAATCGGCGCGTTCCTTCGCGGTCACCTGACGCGCGCCATATCGATCGATTTATCCGGGGGCGTGTATCCCTACACCAATGCTCCCGGTGCCACAGGCGTTCCTTTTTACATCTCGCTTAACGTGACCCACCAGGTTAATCGGTTCCTGCAGTATACAGCTTCATTCACTCGAGACCTGGAATTCTCCATCGGCAGCGATGTAACAAAGAACAACAATTTCACGTTGGGAGCGCGGGTGGGCCTCAGCAGGGACCTATCCCTTGCAACCGGCGGCTTCGTGAACTTCGGGACGGTGGTTACGGGGAACTTTCCGGGCGATTACGTCCAATATGGATTCGATATCGGACTCAATTGGGCGCTCTCCCGCAAAATCACCGCATCACTCGGTTACGGCTTGATCGTCCGTGACGCAGACCAGGGTAACTACCGGCAGAATCGCGTCGAGCTTGGGGTCAACTATAAGTTTTAGTTCTTATACTATCTCAACGGCCATGGAGGTGAATTTTTGGTTTCCTTCCGAGGTGCCCTGCCGGCGTTAGACTTGTTAGACCGTATAAACAGTCCAGGCCCGACGGGCCGGGAGAACTTACACCGGTTTTGAAGTTGGTTGAGCGGCTCGTTGCGCCAGTGAGGCGGCCGGAGACGGCCGGAGCGGTTAGCCGGTGGCCTTGCTTGCTGCGGCCGAGCGAGCCGGTTTTAGCCTCGAGGGGGTAACAGAACCCAGCCCAGGGTTTTACCCCACTGCCATTTAAGTTAAGGACGGCGGGCCGGGCGTGGCCTTCGTCCCGGAGGGACGGCTGAGGTTAGCCAGGGACTTCATGCCCGCGAAGGGCCTTTCTTGAGCTTTAACCAATGTGATCATCGAACGATCCAAGGAAAAATGACGCTGATCGTACCGATCAAGTCTCAATTATACCCTTGCGATGTCCATCGAGGTAAAACTTTGTCTTAGGCCCAACGGGCCGTGAGAACATAGCCCCGGGGTTTACCCTGGGAAACCGTCAAATCACGATCGAGCCCTCCTAAGGCGTCACGCCCGTGCGCCCTCCCTAACAAACGCCCGCCCCGCCGGGTTGGATTTGCTGAAGGGGCGGCAGAACCCGCGAGCGACGCCTTCTGCCGCCCCTTGAGGGCTCCTCGGCATTTTACGGTTACCCAGGGTAAACCCTGGGCTAGGTTTTGCCGCCCCTTCGGGGCTGAAAGGCGGTCGAAATTCCATTAAGGCAACTGTCTAAATCGGTGTAAGACCCGTTCAACCAGCTACGGAGCATCCTCCGGCGCCGATACACCCTGGGCCGGCATTCTACCGGGATGACCGTCTGAATGTATCAGCCGACGGATTCAATGCCGGTGCTTCAGGGCAGAAGTTTTTCATCGACGCCGACGATGCGAACGCCGGCGCGGTCGCGTTCAAGGATGCAGGTCATCCGGGAGCGGCCGGCCGTGCGTTCATTCTGCCGGTTGAGCATGTCGTACTCGAGCATCGCCGTGGCTTTGTAGACGCCGGGGTGGTGGGGAATGGCGTAAACGTCGATGTTCTCGGCAGGAGTAAACTTGCGCTGGGGCCAGAGCCGGTAAACGAGGTTGATTTCCCTGGATGCCTGGGCACGCGTCCGCTTACGGCCGTAAAAAAACACCTGTGGCGCCAGGTACGCGGCCCGGGCGGACGCATCATTGCTTTCACCGGCCGCGATAAAGGCCGCCACCACGCGCGCGACCACCGAGGCGGCGGCAGACTCCTCGATTGACGGTTGACGGAGGGGCCCGGCACCCTCGGCCGCCCGGGTGGCGGCGACGGCGCAACCGAGGCCGATCGAGCCGGCGAGGAAGAGCACCCATCGACGTGGCAGGCCGCCATCGGACAAGCGCGGAAAAACGGTCATGGGAATCACCTCGCCCCGTTTTACCATTTGCCTGCGCCGGCGCTCAACCGGATAAACCCCGGCTACTTCCATGCCGGGTATGTGCGCGCCCCTCAGGGCAACGACCGGATCAACGCGCGTGCCCGCTCGTGGTGGGAACGGGAATCGCCTTGCGGACGGCGGCAACGAGGGCTTCCGCGCTGAATGGCTTGGGAAGCAGCGCGCAGTCGTGAACGGGCATGCCGGATCGCATGTAACCCGAGACGAGAATTACCGGCATTTCCGGCGCGAACGCGCGGATCCGGCGCACCAACTCCAGCCCGTCCACCGGGCCGGGCATAATCACGTCGCTGAGCACGACCTGCACCCTTGAACGCTCCTTCCGGAACAGTTCCCATGCTCCTTCAACGTCGTAAGCGGCCAGAACCTCGTAACCTTCCCGATTCAAGACCAGGCGCGCGAACTCGGCGATCAATGGCTCGTCGTCCACAACCATCACCACGCCGTGTTCGCTTCCCCAGGTCATGCCTGTTTCTCCCAAGGAGATTAACATGATCGCATGATCGGCAGCGGCGCTCCCGGCTTTAACGACACAATGAACGGCAAATGAACGACAAGCGAGAACGCGCGGATGCGCCCGGCGCGCCCGGGCGGGCTGCCCCCCTCGAGAGACGGCGGGCGGCCCGCACCGGCGACGCCCGAGCACGCGCTCAGGGCGATTCTTGACGCCGCCAATTTGAAGACTTATTCTCGCGCGCTTATGAGAATCCCGCTGCGGTACGTGCTTCCGCTGACGATCGCACTCTTTTGTTTACCGTCTCGTTCCCCGGCACCGATCATTTACAGGGAAGGCGAGGGATTTTCGACCGGTGAACTGGCAGATATTGAGATCAAGAAAAATGCCCAAGAGCAACTGGAGCTGGGCGAACGTTACGAACGCGAAGGCGATTATAAACGGGCCGGTGCCTGTTACCGCCTGGTCGTGCGGCGCTTCCCGCGTTCAGACGTTGCCGCCCGTGCCCAATACCTGTCCGGCCAGATCTACGAGCGGACCGGCGACCTGCAGCGGGCGTTTAACGAATACCAGACCTTGGTGTCGAAATACCCGCGCAGCACGGATTTTGAGGCCGCGCTGCAAGCCGAGTACAACATCGCCAAGGCTTACCTCGACGGCAAACGGGTGACGCTCTACGGGGTGCCGACCCTGCCCTCCATGACCAAGGCGCAGTCGATGTTCGAGAAAATCGTGCGGAACGCTCCGTACAGCCGTTTCGCTCCCCTCGCCCAATACGGCGTGGGGCAGGCTCTGGAGAAAATGGGGGTCAACACGCCGGCCATCAATGCCTACCAGCAAGTGGTCGACCGCTACCCGAACAGCGACGTCGCCGACAGTGCGATGTACCAGATCGGCTACGTTTATTTTCGCGCCAGCCGCCAGACCGGCTACGACGAGACCGCGGCGGTACGCTCGCAGGAGGCGTTTGAAGATTTTCTGATGAAATACCCGAACAGCGAGAAGGCGCCGCAAGCGCGGGACAACCTGCGGATCCTGCAAGGGCGCAAGACGGAGGACTTCTACAGTATCGCCCGGTATTATGATAAGCAGAAAAAATATAAGGCGGCCTACACCTATTACAACGAGGTGGTGCAGCAGCAGCCCGATTCGCAACAGGCGCAGCGGGCTAAGCAGCGTATGGATCAGTTGCGCGCCAAGGTAGGCGAACAGGCCTTAACCATCGGAACGGAGAAGCCGCCGGTCGGGCCGGCAGCACCGGCAGCACCGGCGGCACCGGCGGCTGCCCAGGGCAAGGGCAAACCGGCGGCTCCGCTGGCTGACATCGCTTCACGGCCTGACTTTGTCGGGCCGGCGGCCCCGACGCCGACGCCTGCACCTGCGCCGAAATCCGCGGAACCGGCTGCCGAGCAGAAGCCGATGGTTACCCCGCCCGCCGACGTCACGCCGCAAGCGCCGGCCGATGTCGCCCCGCAAGAGCCTGCCTTGCCCGTCCGCTGACCATGGGCCGGCGCTGGCGTTCCGGGGCTGGGGTGTGGCTGCTTGCGCTGGCGATGGCGCT
>JAFBAP010000058.1 GCA_019247695.1 Verrucomicrobiota bacterium
TCAACCACCGGGCTCTTCCACGGACGCCTCAGCAACCGCCGATGAAGCAGTAGACGAGCGATCGGGCCGGAACGGCGCAGAAATGGTCGCGCAAGCGCCTTCCCGATCTTGTAGGTAACAAAATGCATCTTTACAGGCTCCTAAAGGATTTGGCGATTGATCGTCCCGGCAAGCAGTCTGCGAGCCATTTCCCTGAGGTAGATCACGCCAACGAGGCCAGGACTCGACCTGCGACGTGAGGGCAATCACATCCGAATCTGTTTGAAGAAGTCGCGATAGCTCGATATAGCGCTGAATGATGACCTTTCCATCCGAATGGCCGAATACTACCGGCGTAAAAAGACCGGCGTAAAAAGACCGGCGTAAAGAGATTTCATGCGATGCGCACCGGACCGTGCGACGTTCGATACATGCCGCATTACTCGAAGAAACAGGTCACGCCTGCGCGCACATCGAGCCACCAGCGAAGGGGCGATCGCCAAATTGGCCTGCGGCCAAACAGGAACCGGGCGACCTGGAAACATTGCGTCGCGCAACCATACGGGCAGACAGCCTTCGACGAGTTCCGTCCACGTATAAGGGCGCGCCAACGGCATCGCATCCCGGTTATTCTGATCCGTTGCCACCTCAATAGTCCTTAGATAGTTGATCCATTCCGCCTTAGGCTCCGAAAAGCATGACTTCACCAGCGTGTTCACGACGTGCCGCGCGACTGGCGGAGAAGCCAGATCCTTGGCGAGATCGAGATTAGCCCTGCAGAAATCAAGGCACAGCCTTTCCAGATCGGCAAAAATCTCCTTCTGCGCGCTGGATAGCTCGCCGCAGACCGGATACGATCGATCACCATCTAATTCGTAATATCGAACCGTCCCGTGGGGAGCGCAACCGATCAAGTGCTCCAGAATAGTCGTGTAATAAAAGACCTCGCTCGGCGAAATTCGACCTACCTTGTCCGGCGCCAGCTCATAAAACAAGCCCAGGGCGCTGCCGGATTCAGCCGGTGGATTTCGGTCCGATTTAAGTCCGAGGTAGTAGCCGCAAATCGAAGGGCCAGGTTTCTTAAACCCAAGGAGATGTCCGAGGGCCGTCTGACAGGTAAGATACCAGCCTAAATCAACCAGTGCCCAAGGCATCGTCTCATCCATAAGGCCCTGCGAGGAAAAATAAGCCATTGCCGCTCTTCGGCGGTGAGCGATTTGGTCTTGGAGTTGCGTTCGGATACGGTCATGATTGAGCAGCGCCCAGAACCGGTCCCAATCTCCGGTCGATCGCAGAATCCCATCTCCACCGTCGGTGCTTAACAAATGCCGGAGGCTGCCATCTATCTTTGAAACGTCGATCTCAAGTTTTGCCAGAATGCGGTCCAACAAGGGCGTTTCCCAGGACGTGGTGATCCAGGGCATCCCCGAAATGGATAATTCGGAAACGGAGGGCAGGCGAAGCGCGTGACGGGATACCTGCAAGTACCGGCAGTCCATCCCGCCAAGTGAAGGCGCCAACATCTCTGCCACCCGATGTAACAAATAGCAGTCCCGGGAAAGGAAATACAGTCGCGAGCGTCCATCCGCACGCGCTTGAGTCACCGCCCACGCTGCAAAGGTAAGCACGACGGGCCCGAGAAATTCCGACACAAAATCATGCGCCGCCGGGTGCCCGGATCGTTCTTGGAGCCGAAAGATTCGCATACCTCCTGCCACTTTCGACGTCAACGCGGGATCGATCGTCTCTCCGGAAAACAGCGATCTCTCGTATGGAGACAGCTGTGTATTGATGACCTGTTTGACCGAAATTCCGAGGCGTTGCGGGATCTCCCAGTCGCTGTGCGGGTTGTCTCCAATGTGGGTAACCTGACTAGGGGATACTTGCTCCCGGGTGATCAGGTGTTTGAATAGATTGCCTGATCGCTTGGTCAGACCCACCTCACTCGAAACGTAGAAACAATCACCCTGTTCGGCAAAGCCATGCGTGGACAGGCATTCCCTTATGAAATCGGCTGGCAAATAGGTATCTGACGTAAACACCACCTTGCAGCGATTCTCCCGAGCCTTCTTCACCGCAGTCAACACTTCGCTATTTGGGCGAAGCAGCCTGCGCTCGAGCGCCAACTCCATCTGTTTCCCCTCCACTTCATCGAGCCCGGGAATCATTTTACCCAGTTGATGCCAGATTTGATCAAGCGTCACCTCTTCTTGGGGGCTCGCGTGAAACGCCCGGACCTCTGCATTTATACGTGCGGCGGTAAAATCCTCCGGAAACGCGCTGCCCAGTAACGGTTCCAGGCGGGCTCGCAGATATAGCGCGATCTGCTTGAAGACATCGGAATCAAACGCCGTCGAACGCACCAAGCAGGTGCCGAAGACGTCGAACGACATGATCACTTTGGTAGGAATGGTCGTCACTTAACTTCACGCTCGCGACTATTCGCCTGAGCCGTTCGGGACCCAACTGCTTGGAGGTTCAGTTCGAAACTTACCTCGTCTAGCTTTTCCCAAGATAGTTCCGCCTTGAACACCTGAAGCCAACACCAGCGGACAATCCAGCGGCGTAATGCATCACGGCTCTGGCGCCTCCACACGCGCTTTGGGAGCCGGCCGAGTCCCTTGGACGCATCAATCTTGATCTCATCGAATCCGGCGTTCTTGAGGACGAAGTAGAGCGAATGTTCCGTGAAGCTCGAGTGGTGAGTATAATCGTTGTATCGCCACCGCGCGGATAGAATTGCACTCGCATTGGGAACGGTAAGAAATAGTTTTCCACCGGGTTGCAAGACCTCGTGGATGGCCAGTGCGAAGCCGATCTGGACCTGGATCGGCACATGCTCGAGTACATCCAGCAAAGAAGCGAACGCAAATTGGCTGCGATGCGCTTCGAGCCAAGCAATCGTATCGTCCGTCACGATCACCTGAAACCCGGCATCCCTGGCCTTTTGAGCTTGTTCAGGCGACACCTCCAAGCCCAATAGATTGGTGTATCCGAGGTTACGCATTGCGCGAAGCGCAAAGCCATATCCGCAACCGACGTCGATTATCGGTGAAGATCGATCGGCCGGCAGGTGCCGCCCTAGCAACTCGGCCATGTTTCGCGTCATGGTTTCTGCGTGCTCCTCCGAGTCATCGTGAAACCGGCGGTAGTAGATCGAATAGTCAAATCGGTTCATGACCGGGAGTGATTAAAAAATTCAGCCGGACACCTAAGCTGCTAGGCCATTATAAGCTCTCGAAAGACGATCGTACCCCAGCCGCGTGTCCAGGCTGCGAGCGTAGCACCCGCTCCTTGTTCCGGAGCGACCTCAAACATCAGGGTCTCCATCACGACGTCAAAATCGAGATGCCCGGTCCGGTTGTCGCCTTTGCCGAGCGCTACTCCACAAAAGTAGTGTCCCGGAGCCAATCTAGGCGATGGAAGCACCAATTTGTACTCGACTTCCTCTCCCCGTTTGGGTCCGGGCCGTTCAACGCTAAAACAGCTGCCAACGGGAATCGCATCAGCGGTGAAAACGGTGATGCTGAAGCGCAGTTTAGAAATATCGTCGCGGGCACGGATTTTGGCGTAGAACTCAAAGTCATCGCCAAACTGAAAAAGTGGAACCGGACGGTCGAACCGTAGAGAGATAAACTTAGCGGCCATGGTCCCGACGTACTTCCGGCGTGCGTGCTCCACCTCAAATACCGTTGTATTGTCGTCGGATATGCTGCCCGAATACATTTCGATCGCCTTGTGCGAGGGCCCCTGATAAAAGAGTTGACCGTTGGCAAACACTAAACCAGTCGTTGTAAGTTGTTGTACCGCGGACATGTTGTGACTGACAAAAAGCACGGTACGCCCTTGCTTCGTGGACACATCCTGCATCTTGCCTAAGCATTTCTTCTGAAACTCGACGTCTCCGACCGCAAGCACTTCATCCACGATCAAAATCTCAGGCTCCAAGTGGGCAGCAACTGCAAACGCCAGCCGTACGTACATGCCACTGCTGTAGCGTTTCACGGGCGTATCGAGAAATCTCTCCACCTCAGCGAACGCAACGATCTCGTCAAACTTCACCTTGATCTCGGCACGCTTCATCCCGAGAATCGAACCGTTTAGGTAAATGTTTTCGCGTCCGGTAAGTTCAGGGTGGAACCCCGTGCCGACTTCAAGCAAGCTGGCCACTCGGCCTTTGATGCGGACCCGGCCCTCGGTAGGTTCCGTGATCCTGCTCAGAATCTTCAACAGAGTGGATTTACCGGCGCCGTTGCGTCCAATAATCCCAAAAACCTCTCCTTCCTTAACCTGAAATGACACGTTCCTGAGAGCCCAGAAATTTTCGACCGAATTTTGAAAGGATGAACGGCCGGAAGCCTGAGAATGTGAATCAGTTTTCCCATTCCGGTGCCCGAGGACCTTGCCAAGCCCTCTCAACGGAGCTACCGCCTTTCGAGCGATCACATCTCGTAAAGTGGCATATCCATCGCCATTACCCATGTGATTCAGGGTATAGCGTTTGCCGAGGTTTTCGACCGAGATGACAGTTTCCAACATAAGTTCTAAATCACATCCGCAAAAGTCTTCTCCGTTTTTCGGAAGTATCGGATACCGATAAGGAGAAACAGGCCGACAATCCCAACCGACAGAATGAATCCCGGCGCGTAAATGTGCGCTTCCCCGCGGCAGATGGCCCAGCGGAACCCATCGATGACTCCGACGATGGGGTTCAACGAATAGACCAGGCGCCAATTCTCCGGGATGACGTCACTGCTGAAACCCACGGGCGAAATGAAGAGACCGAATTGCACGATAAACGGGATGACGTAACGAAAATCCCGGAACTTTACGGTTAGGGCGGCCAGGAGCAAACCCGGACCGAGTGCGGCGAGAAAGGCGAGCAGGGTGAAAAGCGGCAGGGTAATCAACCGCCAATCCGGCACGAAGCGAAGCCAGATCATGAGCACCCCTAACAGCGCGGCTGAGATCAGGAAATCCACCAGACTGGTAATGACTGCTCCGGCCGGGATGATCAGACGTGGGAAGTAAATCTTTGAGATGAGGTTGGCATTGCCGACCAGGCTGGTGCTGGCCTCCGAGAGCGAACTGGAGAAAAACTGCCACGGCAGCATCGCGGAGAAGACCAGGATGGGATACGGGATGCCGTTGGACGGCATTTTGGCGATCCGGCCAAACACGACGACAAAGATGACCATCGCGAGAAATGGACGGAGCAGCGCCCAGAGCACACCGATCGCGGTTTGCTTGTAGCGTACGGAAATATCCCGCCAGGCAAGAATGTAGAACAGTTCCCGGTAGCGCCAGAGATCACCCCAATAGTTTTTCTCCGTGCGTCCAGGCTCGATCAACAGTTCGTGAGCCTTGCGGAATTTGGGCATGCTGCCGCCCGTGGTCGCGACCAACTGGTTCGGATTCACATCTGTAGTAATATGTCTCTTGTATCCCGTGGGTGGTTTGGCCCGCGGAACATTCATCGGGTGGATTCGTCCGGAAGGACGAGCCCACTATCCCTAAAGGCGCCGGCGGCCGGTAATGGCCTTGGTCCGAATATCAGACGAGATAAACTCACGGCAAGTGACGCAATTCAAATGGCGGTGACGGCATCTTTCCGATCATTGCAGGATCGACACACAACACACCGCCCGGCGGCACTTAACAGGCGTTCTTGTGTTTCAAGAACGTCAGCAACATCGTCTGCAGGTCAAGGAGCAAATTCCAGTGCTCGACGTAGTAAAGGTCATGGCTGAGCCGGTCAAACAGGTTGGTATCGCCGCGCAAGCCGTTCACTTGCGCCCACCCGGTAATGCCGGGTTTGACGGTATGGCGCGCATTGTAATGCGGGATCGCGTGCTTGAAATCCCGAATCAGTTCGGGCCGTTCGGGCCGCGGCCCGACCAGGCTCATATCGCCGATGAGGACGTTCCAGAATTGCGGCACCTCGTCAATGTTCCACTTCCGGATGAACCGGCCGATTCGAAGCCGGCGCGGGTCGTCCTTGGTGGACCAGCCGATTTTCCCGTCCTTCTCGGCATCCAGCCGCATGCTTCGAAGTTTCAACATCTGGAACGTCCGCCCGTTCCTGCCGAGGCGCCGCTGGCGGTACAGGATCGGCCCCGGCGATTCGACATAGATCAGGATGCCGAACATCACGATGAACGGTGCGGACAGCAGCAGGCCGACGGCGCCTCCGACGATATCGATCAGGCGTTTAATCAGCTTGTTGAACAGACGATCAAGGGGCAGGCGGGATACTCCCAGGATCGGAACTCCGCTGATCGTCTCTACGTGAAGTCCGGAGACCAGGATGCTGAAATAGGAGGGGACGACCTTGAACTGGACCAGTTCCTTTTCGCACAGAGCGGCCAGAGCGTCGCAATGCTTAACCGGCACATTCGCGTCGGCCAGCAGGACGATATCGACCGCGAGGGTCTCGACGAGTTCCCGGATGTCGTGGTAGGGCCCCGTTTGCAGGCTTTCGTTGGACGGTTCATCGTTGACGTCCCCCGCCGGGGTTGGTACCCAGCCGACCACGGTATAAGGATGCGATGGGTCGCGCTCGATGACGTCCTTGAACCGCTGAGCGTACGGGTTCCGGCCGACCAGGAGGATTCTCTGCCGAAGTTTCTCGGCCACCGCGTCGTTTCGCAGCCAGCAATAGAACAATTGCCGCCAGGCGTAAAGGCCGACCATCGCCGTGGACGTGGCCACCGCCACATAAACCCGGGAGAGAGGGGGTTGAAACTTGAACAACAGTGAGAAGCCAAGAAATGCCGCCCCCCAGAGCATGCAAGTGCTGATCACATCCCAGAGTCGAGAACGCCGGTGAAGCAGCCAGCGGGCCTCGTACATCTGCTTCTGCGCGAGCACGGCCAGCAGTGAAGCCGAACCGAAGACGATGTACCGGGCGTAATCGCTCAGCATGAGTCCCGACGGCGGTTCCACGCCGAATCCCCTGAGGCTGCTGCGGAACCGCAGCCAGTACGCCGCCAGGAGGCAGACGAGGATCACGACGGCATCGCCGGCGAGACAAATAAGTGCAATCCGATCCGGGAACTGCCTGCATTCCTCGGTTAATCCGAGATCGGTCCGGCTTACCGTTGCCTGGGTAAGTGTTCCCTCGCGTTTCAGACGATCTTGATAGGTACTTTGCACGCTCGTTATCCCTTTCTTCCTTCGTTGCGGACTACTGCTTCAATGCGCGCGCACCGGCGCGTGAACCCTTCATGAGCGGTACGTCAATCGCCCGGACGGGACGGCCTTGGTATAGCCGCCGGCATAGTAAGAAGAATAGTATGCGTCGCGAGAGTTTCGCGCCATCCGGTTCAAAATGAGTCCTCCAGCCTTGTGAGTCGCTCGCGCCAGACGGGCGCACGCCCGCGTGACGGCCCGCCGTGGGGTTTTACCTGCGCGGACGACGAGGCAGACGGCCTGAACGTTCCGGGCGATAAGCTGGGTGTCGCTGACGCTGTTGACGGGAGCGCTATCCAAAACGATCCGGTCAAAATGGAGTCCTGATTCCTCCAGCAACCGCGCAAGTTTGCCCGATGCGAGCAGTTCTGCCGGTCTCGACGCGCGCTCGCCAGCCCCGAGAAACCACAGGTTCTCGATGCCGGTGGCCGTGCAGCACCCATCGATCGTCGCGCGGTCCGCGAGACAAGCGGTTAACCCGGGGACTTCGGTGTTAGGTAAGACAACCTTGCTGAGGCTCGCACGCCGCAGGTCAGCGTCGATGAGGAGGGTTCGCAAGCCCAGTTGTGCGGCGGCCACCGCATAGTTGAGCGAGCAATAGGTTTTGCCCTCGCCCGGATTGGCGCTGGTGAACAGGACGGACTTGAATTCGTCTTCCCGCCCAAAGAAAGAGATCGCCGTCCGAAGCGTGCGGAACGCTTCCGCTTCATGGGTAGCGGGGCCCGTCATCAGAACGGGTTCGGTATTAAGGTCTTTCCGTCGGGATTCAGGGATCAACGTCAGGACCGGAAGCCCTGAAAGGCGCTCGGCGTCATCAATGGTTCGGATGGACGTGTCGGTCATGCCCATACCGAAGATCAGCCCGGTCCCGACGACCGAACCGGCCAGGAAGGCAAGCGCCAGGATCTTCATCTTCTTGGGCTTAACGGGGCTGGAGGAAACCAGCGGAGACTCGATCAGGCGGATGCTGTTCTCGCCGATCCCCTTGGTCACACCGGTCTCTTTCATGCGCGTCAGCACGGAATCGTAAAGCGCGCGGTCGGACTCAACTTCACGCACGAGCACGTTGTAAGGAACCGCTATCCGGTTGAGTTCCAGGGCCGCCTGCTCCTGCTCGTTGAGCGCCGCGACGAGATTGGCCTCCCTGGTCTTGGCAATCTCATACGACTTCATCACCTGGTCCCCGGCGCTAAGCAGCGTCCGATTAAGGATCTGCTTTACGCCTCTCGTCTGAACGTCGGCCTTAAACACGGTCTGCCGGTTTGCAAGCTGCCTGCGGAGATCCTGCACTTCAGGAAGACTTGCCACACTCGCCAGCTTTAACAGTTCCTCCGGGGTAGTTGCCCTGCCCTCGCGAATAGCCACTGCATCCGCCTCCAGCTTAAGGCGTTCGGCCTTGGCCTCGGTCACCTTCAAGTTCAATTCCTTGAGCTTTTCG
The DNA here is from genome assembly GCA_019247695.1 of Verrucomicrobiota bacterium. NCBI lineage: Bacteria > Pseudomonadati > Verrucomicrobiota > Verrucomicrobiota bacterium. The sequence goes on from JAFBAP010000058.1 coordinate 8,609, forward strand.
ACGATAATGTTCTGCTTTTCTTCCAGAGACACCGCATGGTACTGCTCACGATACGCCTGAACCGCCTGTTCAGACTTGTGTAGCTTCCCTTTAAGACGGTCAGCTTCCTGCAGCAGGAAATCGTTGGCGGCCTTGGCGACGCTGTACTTTTGTTCGAAACTCTGGTCCAGGAACTCCTTCACCATCGACTGGGCAAGTTGCTGCGCCTGTCTCGGATCGGTGTCTTCAACGATGATGTCGATCAGGCGCGTGCCGCGGCGGAGCGAAACGGAAAGTTTCCCTCTGAACCGGTCGACCAGTTCGCTGTCCAGGTAAGCCGAACCATCCTTTTTTGGAGGAGCAAACAGCGGGTCCTTCTCCAGGCCGTTGACGCGGATTACACGCAGGAGGAGCGTGTCGCTCATCAAGCTTTGCTCGATGGTTTTCAACACCTCGGGCGACCTGAAATCATCCGAATTGATGTTCTGGATATTAACAACTCTCGGCGCTTCCTCCTCGACTTGGATGGTTGCGTGTGATTCGTAGATTTTTGGCGTTCGGATCAGATAGGCAACAGCCGCTCCCAAACTCAAAATAACAAATAAAATGATGATCCAGCACTTGGACAGGAGCAGGCGAAGGAGATGCGTGTAATCGAACGTCAATGCCGGAGCATCGCTCAAATGCGGCGATACCGTGGTCGTGTGCAAACGGACGGGCACGATTTCAGTACGGTCTGGCATATATTCGCGGTTAACATTTAGAACACCGGGACGGTAAAGAGGTAATCCGGAGTGGCAAGGGAAACCTCAAGACGCCTCCGGCTGGCATCACACCTGCTATAATTACGCGGCAATTCGCGGTAAAAGGTATGATTTCTAACAAATATGCGAGCTCACCCGATAGCATGATGCGGACCCCGCCCTGAGGTGCCGTGCCAACCAGGAAGTATTGTTGCGATTATTCAAGATGGATTGCAAGAGATTACCACCTACCGCCCGTTAGGATTGCTGATGATCGTCTGCCCGGCTAGCCTCTGGACCGTGAACATGCTCCTTACGACGGCGCACGATCGGGCGGCCACGGCAGGTTATTTTGGTGCGCTCGTGCTTGCGGCGGTCTGGTGTTTTGCCGGGCCGGCAAACGCGCAGCTCAAAATCGGCGAGATTAATCCGATCAGCGGTGCGATCGGGCAATACGGGATCATCTGCCACCGCGGGATCGCGCTGGCGGCCGACGATGCTAACGCCCAGGGCGGCGTGCTGGGCCGGAAAATCGAATTGATCACGGAGGATAACCAGTCGCAGCCCGGCCAGGCCGCAACCATCGCCCGGAAGTTTGTGACGCAGGACAAAGTCCTGGCAATCGTGGGCGATCTCACGTCCTCCGCCACGCTTGAGGCTGCACCGATCGCGCAGCAGGCCGGCATTCCCCTGGTGACGCCGACCGCGACGAACCCGAAGGTGACGCAGGTAGGCGATTTTATCTTTCGGATCTGCTTTATCGACGAATTCCAAGGCCGGGTGATGGCGCGCTTTGCAGCTGAGCAACTGAAAGTGACCAAAGCCGCGGTTCTGACCGACGTGAAGCAGGACTACAGCGTCGGCCTGAGCCGGTTCTTTTCGGACGCTTTCAGCAATGCCGGTGGCGCGGTCGTGAAAACGCAGAGCTACTCCAGCGGCGACACCGATTTTCGCGCCCAGCTTACGGCGTTGCGCGCGGCCCATCCTGAGGCGGTCTTCCTGCCGGGTTATTACCCCGAGGTCAGTGTGATTTTACGCGAGGCCCGGCAGCTCGGCCTTAACGTTCCGTTCCTCGGTTGCGAAGCCTGGGACAGTCCGACGCTGCTGCGGGTCGCCGGAAAAGCGGCTGACGGCAGTTATTTCTCAAACCACTTTTCTCCGGATGACCCCGAGCCCGGGGTAGCCCGGTTCGTGGATCATTACCGGCAGAAGTACGGCGACCGGCCGGATACGTTTGCTGCGCTCGGGTATGATGCGGCGGCGCTCCTGTTCGATGCCATCAAGCGTGCGGGCAAACCCGAAGCGGACGCCGTCCGGGAGGCGTTGGCGCAAACCCGGGATTACCCCGGAGTGACCGGGGCCATCACCATCGATGCGCAGCGCAACGCGTCGAAGCCGGCCGTCATTCTACAAATTCAGGACGGCCATTTCATCTACCTTCAAAAGGTTAACCCGGGTTCGCCATGACGCGATTACTTGTTTCTCGAATTTTTGTTTTTACGCTGCTGGGCGCGTGCATCGCCCTAACGGGGAGTGCGTCTGCGCAGGTCAAGGTCGGGGCGGTGAGTTGCCTGACCGGTGAGCTTTCCACCTTCGGGGTGTCCAGTATTCAGGGCGCCCGCCTGGCGGCGGATGCCTTGAACGGCGAGGGGGGCGTGCTCGGGCAAAAACTGGAACTCCTGGTCGAGGACAACGGCTCGAAAGCGGGCGAGGCGGCGACGATTGCGCGTAAGCTGCTTACCCAGGATCACGTCGCCGCCATCCTGGGCGACCTAACCAGTTCCGCGACGATGGAGGCTGCGCCGCTGGCTCAGGCGGCCGGCGTGCCGCTGCTAACGCCGACGGCTACCGGTGAGGAGATTACCAGGATCGGCGAATATATTTTCCGGAGCTGTTTTCTTAACTCCTTCAGCGGCCAGGTCATGGCGAGGTTTGCCCTGGACAGGTTGCGAGCGACGCGTGCGGTGGTGTTGACCGACGTGAAGCAGGACTACAGCGTGGGGCTGACGGCCGTGATCAAGGCCTATTTTGAGGCGCATGGAGGCAGGGACTTGATGGAACTCTCCTTCAGCAGCGGCGATACCGACTTTCGTGCCCAGCTCACCCGGGCCCGGGCGTTTCGGCCCGAGGTCATTTTTGTTCCCGCCTATTACCCGGAAGCCGGCTTGATCCTGCGCCAAGCGAGGCAACTGGAAATAAAAGGCCGGTTCGTGGGCGGTGAGGGCTGGGACAGCCCGGCCCTGTTGCAGGTGGCCGGCAAGAGTGCCGATGGCGCGTATTACGTAAACCACTTTTCCGCGGCTAACCCTGAGCCAAACGTGCAGGCGTTTGTGCAGGCTTATCGCCGGCGGTACGGCACAGCACCCGACGCACCGGCGGCACTTTGGTATGACGGGGCGCGGCTGATCGCCGACGCGATCAGGCGGGCCGGTGCGGCCGATCCGAAGCGGATTCGGGACGCGCTGGCCGCAACCAAAGATTTTCCCGGCGTTACCGGTTCAATCTCGATGGACGCAAACCGCAATGCGTCCAAACCCGGGGTGGTTTTGACCATCCGGGATGGACAAGTCAGGATGGTTGAGGACGTGAACCCGTAACCGGCGG
>JAFBAP010000059.1 GCA_019247695.1 Verrucomicrobiota bacterium
TTCAGCCTCCATGGTTTCCGCCAGGGGCCGCAGGATCTGGGCGATGCGCGAGGTGCGTACGCCGAACTCGATCTGCAGGCTGAACGTCTTGGTCATCACGGCCGTATCCTCGATGAAAGCCGGGGCGAAATCGTTGCCGTCGTCCACCGCGATGATCGCCTGCGCAATGATTTTCCGGTACCAGACGTTTTCCGACAACCCTTTCAAGAGGTAAAGGACGTCCCGGATGTGGATCCCGGACTCGATCAGCAGGCAAAACGCCCGGGCAAACGTGGCCATGATGACCATCCGCTGGATCATGCCGAAGATCGGTATGCTCAGCACGAATCTGTGCAGCCGCCAGTTGCGGGCGATCAGCTTCGGGCTGCGGAGGATCAGGAGGACGAGCGTCGCCACCATGCCGAGCGCGGGGATCGGGTACTGGGTAAAAAACTTCGAGACGCCGACCACGATCTGGGTCTGGGCCGGCAGGGCCATGTTCACTGAACTGTACAGCCCGGCAAACGTCGGCACCACCTGCCACATCAGGTAGGTGATCATCAGCATAATGACGATCGTGATGATCATCGGGTACATCATCACCGAGCGGACCTCGCGTTTGATCTCGGAGCTCCGTTGCAGCAGGGTCACGATCTGTTCACAGGTGTCGACCAACCGGCCCGAAGATTCGCCGGAACGAAGCAGGGCGAGGGTGACCTCGTCGAAGAGCTTCGGATACCTGGCCATCAGCACGCTTTGCGATTCGCCTTCCTCGATGCCGCGACGCATGGTAGCGACGATCTCGCGCATCTTGTTTTTCTGCGTAAAGATGCCGAGAAATTTCGTGTCGATCATGCTCGATTCGATCAGGCGGTAACTCTCGAGCACGTCCATGCCGATCTGGTTGCAGTTGGCCAGTTGCCGGAAAAAGAGAATCTTCTGCTTGAGCGGCGCATCGGTCCGGTCGGGCTTCGGATCACCGTGCTCCGGCAGCTTCCTGGCGGTCACCAGCGGTACCCGCTCGGCCAGGTAACGCTTCTCGAGTTCCTGCAGGCTGTCGGCTTCCTCGCGCCGGACCTCGAACTTTCCCGCGTCATTGACCGCAATCACTTTGAATTTAGCCATGTTAAAAACTCTCTTTCGGACCGTTGTTAGATGGAGGTGCCGCCGCTTGCGTCGTCAATCCCGTCGCCGGTGGCGATTTCGGCGTCCTCACCGCCATGAGACTTCCCTGAGGCGCTGCTGGTCTTTACATAGGCGAGGGCGTCGAGGCCGACGATGCCGATCGCTTCCGATAACGTCACCATCCCCGCTGCACTTTTGAGCAGGGCCGCTTGCCCCAGGGTCTGTCCCCCTTGCCGCATCAGCGCGTCCTCGATTTCGTGCAGCGGGGCGTCGGTCAGGATCAGTTCCTTGACGGTGTGATCGACGTAAAAGGCTTCACAGATCAAGGTGCGCCCGACGATCCCGGTGCCTTTACAACGCGGGCAGCCGGGCCGCTTGTCGGTGTTAAGAAACTGAAGTTGGTCCGGGATATCCGAGGGCCGGACCCGGTAATGCTCGAGCATTTCCTCCCTGCTCGGCGCGTTCCTGGCCGGAACGGCGCAGTCCGGGCAGATCACCCCGGCCAGGCGCTGGGCAAACACGCACTTGAGCACTTCGGCGATGATGAACCGGGGGATGCCCAAGCCGTTCAACCGGGTGACGGCGCCGGCCGCCGTGTTGGTGTGCAGCGTGGTGAAGGTAACGTGGCCCGTCTCGGCCGCGCGGACGATCTGTTCGGCGGTGTCTTCGTCGCGGGTTTCACCGACGATGATGTAGTCGGGGTCGCGCCGCAAGGTGCCTTTGACCCATTCGGAAAAGGTCAGCGGGTGCCGGACCGAGGTCTGCGCCACGCCGGGAATCCGGCGTTCCACCGGGGATTCCCCGCTCAGGACGGTGTAAATCTCGCGGTTGATGTCGGCCATGGCCGCATAAAGCGTGGTCGATTTACCGCTACCGGTCGGTCCGCACACCAGCCCGAGGCCGTGATCGCTGTCGATGAACCGCTTCAGGATGTGCGCCCCGAAGGTGGAGAGGCCCAGGTCCTCGATCCGCAACAGGCGCTGCCGTTGCCGGCTCAAACGCATGACCGTCGATTCGCCTTCTTCGGTCAACTGGGTGTTGACGCGCACGTCGATCACGTCGCCGCCCTGCTTGTTCTGGAGCGAGAACCCGCCATCCTGCGGGATCGGGGTGGTGACGTGGTTGATCTTGGCCTTGGCTTTGATCGCGCCGATCAACTGGCTGCACAGGAACACCGGGATCGTGTGCGCAAACTTGTAGCACCGGCCGTTCACCCGGTACCGGATCACCAGTTCGTTCTGCTCCGGTTGAATGTGAATGTCGGATGCCCCCGCCTTGACGGCCTCGTAGATGATCGAGAGCGCCACGTCGGCCATGCTGGCGTCGCCCGAATGGGCTTTCTGCGCCAGTTCCTGGGCTTCGAAGGCATGCACTTCGCGCTTCGGTCCGTAGGCGCTCTGCGTGTCCTCCAGCGCACCCGCCAGGGCGGAGACGTCGATCGTGGTCGCCGTCGCGAGGATCGACTGGATGGCTTCGCCTTCGGCCTGGATCAGCTTGAGCCGGAACCGTTTGTTCTGCGCAGCCAGCGCCTTCGGCAGCAGGGTCATCAGGCGCGTCTCGTCCGTCATGCGGAACGACGCCCGCTGCGCCGGCACCGGGTAGGCGACGGTCAGAATGTCGCTGTAAAGGTAGATAGGAACGGCGGTCAACGACGTGAACACGTCGAACGAGTTGAAATGCTGGCGCATCCCGCTCGCATCCAGGCTGAAGCCGTTGAGATCACAAAACGCCGAGTTGACCATCTGCAGCGGGGCCTGCTCCGCCGGGACCGGGGTTGGAACCGAGGGGGTCGCGCTGAGGATGCTCTTGCCGCGAAGCGACTGCTGGTAACGGACAAAAGCCTCCGGAGGACAAAACGCGATCGCGTAACGGTGACCGGGAAAGAAGGCCGCCAGGCGCTGCAGCCATTTCGTGCTCGGCAGCAGCAACGGCACGGATGTTACCAGGGTGATCTGCTTCAGGTTTTCCGACCGGCTCAGGGGCAGAAACAAGCAGTCGTCACTCAGCGGCCACGGATCTTTCCACTGGGTTGCAAACTGGTTGGGGTCAACCACCGGGCTCTTGGTGCCCTGGGTGAGTGCCCGGTGGAAGAACTGGGAAACCGGATTGGCTTCCAGGGAAGCGGAGCGTGCCGAGGGCGATAACAGCCCGTCGATGTCGAAACAGAGGTTCGGCGTGTGTTTGAGCTTCGGGATCTGGACGGCTACTTCTTCACCCAGGAAGCTGCGCAAACCGCTCAGGTCATACTGCGCCCAAAGCCCGGACTCGGCTGTGCCGTGGCCCGAGGCGGGGGCCGGCGCGGACGCGGACCCTGCCGCCGGTTTCGAGGCCGGAGCAGCTTCAGGTCGTGGATTAGATGGCCTAAGTGAAAAGAGTGGCATGTTTCGGTCCACAACTCGGCTCTGCAAACGCAGAGCTCGACCGTTTAGAACCGGTTATTCGTCCGAATCACTCTGGCCTTAATTAAAAAATGAGTACCGGGTGCCGGGTGCCGAGTAAAGTTCGGCGTTCGGGGTTCGGCGTTCGGAGTGGAATCCTGGTCTGCGTGTTCTGCGGGTGAATTGCAGCCCGTCACGCAGCACCCCTGAGCTCCGAACGCCGAACGCCGAACTCTATACTCTTCCCGCCGTGGTCGCTGCGGCTCGCCGTGTTCGCCGCGTGAACTCTTACGTTGTGCCTGCCGCACCCGCCGTGCCCGCTGTGTGATAAAACTGCTCGGACCAACTGAAGACGCGTCCGCTGCTTCCGTATTAATTACGCAAACTGTCCTTTTGCTGGGGGTCCGGTACCAGGATGGCTGCCGTGAGATTCCTCTTAACCGTTTCCTGACGTGTGAAAATCCTGGTACGAAATCGTCGAAGCCGCGGCTGGAGCCTGTTGGAGATCATCGTGGCCGTCGCGATTGCGGCAACCCTGGCGGCGGCTGGGGCCAATACTTATTTCCAGGCGTTCCGAGCCAACATGAGAAAGGCAGAAATGCTCATCCGTGATATCGAAATGCTTAAGCAAAACCTCTGCACCGCCATCGCCTGCGGTGAGGCCCAAGAACCGACCGATGAGACGACGTTAGCTGCCCAAATTCTGCCGGCGATCAGGATTCAAGGACTTGCCTTGACTGGAAATGAGCAGACCGATGCCTATACGTTAGGCTTCTCTAACCTTAGTGTTGGTACCCTAGACGCCGTGGACGCCAACGGCACCCTGATTGGGCTGGGCACTCCCGCTAGCATCACCCTTCCCAACGGCACGGTGGTAACCAGTACATCGCGATAGGGCACCTTTGTACGCTGAAAAACCATAAAGCTTAAAAATTGACTAAACCAAAATGGACCCTTGCCGTTTACCCCCGATAACGTTTTCGCCACCGGTATGACCGGACCAGCTGAAAGGCACCAGGTGAGAACGCAATAACTTAACACAACACCATCGTGAAAAAACTTATCCAGAATCGTCGGTCAGCCGGTTGGAACCTGATCGAAATCATCGTCGCCGTCGCTATCGGAGCCAGCATCGCAGCTGCTGGCGTCGCTGCTTATCAAGGTGAAGCACAAAAGGCCGCCATCGCAAAGGCCAAAGACTTCATCTCACAGGTGGAGACCAAGAAGCAGCAGCTTCTTGCCGACGCCAACAGCGGTGACACGAATGCCATCGCTGATATCGCCCATGTGGCACAACAGATCAGAGTGCAAGGCGTGCCTTTAACGGGAACCCCGAGCACCGACGCTGCGGCGCTCGGGTTCAAAACCCTTAATTACGGGAACATGGATACTGTCGCCGCGGACGGTACGGTCACCGCCGAGACAGAACCTGCCTATGTTCAGGTTAACAGCGGTCAGTACGTCGTCAGCAACACGATTACGTCGACCGCCCCTTCGTACTAATACGTCGACTTTATCCCGCTTCGCAACCAGCATATGGTTTCGAGTCAATGACGGGCTTAAATCATAAAAACCAGGGCCTTCCGGCCACCCGGAAGGCCCCTTTTCTTTATGAGGTGCCCACCCATCTTAAAAGAACCGTGCGAGCAAACCCAGGCGGCTACGTGCCGATGTCGCTTTTGCTTCCGGGAACAACTTCAAAACTCATGCCTTTACCTCGTCGGAATACGGTTGCTTGTCTGCCTGTTGGCATTGATGCCGTTGTGGGATCTATCAAAGAACTTTTCTTTGGACTGGTACAATCACCTCTGGATGGCCGCGTATTCCGGACGCTTTTTTTGGACACATGCCTACCCCCCGGCCGTGCTAAACCCACCCGAGGCGGTCGGTCTACCTTACCCGTTGTTTTACGCGTCCGTGTTCCACACGCTTTTGGGAGGTCTCAGCCCGTTTCTTGGCATTGCGTTGACGTTCCGCCTACTGGCACTGTGCCTTCTGCTCACCCAGTTCTGCCACGTTGAGCGTGCGGCCAGAGAAACCGGTGCCCCCCGGCTTGTAGCTATGATCGTGGCTACGGCCGTTTCCTGGCAGGTGTACCAATTGATTACCGTTTGTGAACGCGGTGATCTAACGGAATTTGCGGCTCTTATCGGTCTGACCTGTTCCCTATCCTGCTTACTCGTATTGTGTTTACGGATCGCGAGAGGAGAAAAAGACCGTTATGGATTCATCGCTACCGGTGCTTTCTACGGCCTGGCGGCCCTCACGCACCCAATAACGGGGTGGTTTGGAGGGATCTTGATCGCCGCATTTGGCGTGTTCGCTCTCCTGATCCTGAGAAGCCGAAAATTGTTTCTGTTCGCCGTTCTTAACTCTCTTGCGCTTGGCTGCCTTTTGAGCCCGTGGCTATATGTGGTGCTGCGGTTCGGGAAGCTCACTCGCATCACTGATCCTGCGGTGAACTCCCTAATGTTTCAGGGCATTCATGCATCCACCGTGTGGAAGTCCCTGGCTTCCGCGTTTAGCCCGATCAGCACATCCTACTACATCCGCCCGAACCCATCCGGTATACCGTATGAAACCACCGTTCAATTCTCCCTCGCTTTATTAGTCTTTTCGATTCTTACCCTAGTAGTTTTAATCCGCTGTCCGAAGCGTTGCGCAGGGCCGGAATTCTTACTCGCCGGATTCCTGGTCTTATCTTACCTGACGCTCCTGATCTCCCTTTTGGTTTTTTGCGTACCCAAGTGTTCGTCGCTCTTCGGCAACCTTTTCGACATCATGCAGTTCTCGTTTCGCCTGGGTGCTTACGTGAACCTGTCTCTGATGGTGTGCTCGTTGTGCATGATCGGTCTGATTGACCAGGACAAATTGCGGTCCCGGGTGGGAATCGCGGCAATGTGGAAACTCGCGGGCGTGGGTGCACTGGCGATCGCTGTCGTCGGACTCGCCTCAAAGACAAATTGCATCGAAGCCTCAAACCAATTCGGGGCGGGCGTGAACGGTTTGGCAGCCCTCGTGCGGCACAGAAACTGGGCTACACAGGCTGCGAGTTCCTGGATTCCCGGCGCCGCGGCGAATGATGCTGTCCACCTCAACGACTTGCCCATAACGTTTTACGGAAGATCGGCTTATGACACGCGCTCGGTGTTCTCGACGAATTACGATGAACTCAAGGGCATCCCAATTCGCGGGGCTTTCTTCCGGACGGGTCGGACCTTTGGAGAAGTGCAGCCGATAACCTTTGTACTAACCAGTCCCACGTTGCTGGTCACTAACGGAAGCGTCTTTCCCTGGAACGCGATCTACTTGGACGGAAAGCGCGTTTCCGTTAAGGACCTTTTTCCAGTGAACAGTCCGCTTGGGCTGAAGTGGTCGTCCCCTGAATCATTAGCCGTTCGTGCCGGTCCTGGCCGGCATGTTCTTCAGTATGCGTTCCGTCCGGAGCGGCCCTGGTTGTATTTGCGTGGTCTGTCCTGGCTGGTGTTGCTGGGATGGATGGCCGCGTGGGGGACCGTCACCGGGGTCAAACTGCGACAGCGTAACCAACGGGTCCACGGTACGCCACATCGCGCCGTGGACGCTCCGTCGGAATTGGCCAGATCCGTATCCCTTGATCCCCGGACGTCGTGAACACTAAGTGGACAAAGATTCGTTTGCACCAATTGCGCTGGGACCCTCATGTTTACTGCGTTTTTCGTGACCGCATGCGCACGAACCATTGCACACCCACTTAGAGACATGGCCGCCTTGATCTCGCCCCTGTTCTACGTCTCGAGATTTTACACTTTGCTTGGATTATTGAGCATACTGCATGATTCTGCCCTGGCATTCCGACTCGTCGTGGCGATCCTATTGGCCCTGCAAGCATACTATGCTCTGCGTGCAGCCAAGGCGGTCTGCGCAGATCGTTATGTCAGCTCGATTCTAGCTTTCGGTGTCTCGGCGAACGTATTCCGAGTAATCTCCGTCCATGAATGCGGGCCACTTACCGAGTTCGCCGCGGTAGCGTTCCTAAACATGTCCGTCTGCACGTTCATGGTCTTGCTCCTCCGAATTGCCACCGGTGAAAGGGACCGCTATGGATGGGTTTCAACGGGACTTTTTTACAGTATCGCTTCAACCATCCATCCGTTAACGGGATTCTACGGCGGGATCGTCCTGGGATTGCTCGGGATCGTTGGGTTCGCCGTCCTGGGGCGTTTGAGCTTGCTGATCTTCGGTCTGTCAAATGCCGCGGGAGCAGCCCTGATGCCAGGGCCATGGCTCGAACCCATGATCCAGTTCGGTAAACTGGTTCATACATCCACGCCCAATCTGGATTTCATGTACTTCCAAGGATCGGTTGCCAGCGGCCCGCTGTCCGCTCTCAATCCATGGTCGTATGGGCATTTTCGTGAGGACACCGTTACGACCAATTATGAGGTCAGCGTCCCGGTCGCGCTCGCCCTGCTTATTCTGTCTGTTGCCGGTCTTATTCTCTGGAAGCATTTCCCAAAGCAGTCCTCTCGTACTACCCGGAATCTGCTGTGCTCAGTGCTGGCGCTTTCTTGTGCGCTGGGAGTGATTTGCATGCTGGTGGGCTGCTCATCGGTATTCGGGAACTTATTCGGCATCGTGCAGTTTCCACACCGATTGGTCGCTTACGTGAACCTATGTCTTCTGCTTATTGCGTTGTGCTTATTCGGGATGGTGGACTGGCAACAGCTTGGTGCACGCAGGAATTGGCCGCTTTGGCGCGTAAGGATTGCGGTCCCGGTCATCCTGATCGCAGCCCTTGGATTAATCTCTAAGCTTGCTTATGTGCAAGCCGCGGACTTGGTGTTCCGCAACCGATAGCAAACCTGCCGGCGAACGACTGCCCGTGCTTACGCACTAAAATTCCGGCCCGGATTGCCGTTTATCCAAAGCGTGGCATGGAACCGGCCAGCGTACGTTTTGGTGCTTGGGGGGATGATGATCCTTCCAGCGTGGAACACCCTTTCAGTTGCTCAGGAAGTCGCCTTGCGGCCCGCCCAGGACGCGCCGCTTCCTCGTTGTTCCGCGTCGACCAACGCGACGGTGGTCTGGAATGCTCCGGACACGGCAAATCACGGCGCGGAAGTTAACTCCGAACCCCGAACGCCGAACGCCGAACTCCAAACGTCAGGCTCCGAACTCCGAACTTCGAACTCCGAGCTCCGAACTTCCACTTCAGAGGCGTGGTTCCAAATTCCGGGGTCGCTCGGGGACGAAAATTTCGTGGATGCCGGTGCGAGCCAGGCGGCGCCGCAGCCGCTGGCCCAGGTGCTGGCGGAACTGGCCCGGCGGGCTCAGGTCAACTTTGTCGATCCCGGCATTCCCTCCAGCGAGACCATCAGCTTCAACCTGGACGGAGATGACGCGGATCCCTGGGCGGCATTTACCCGGATCGTCCAGATGCGCGGGTACCGGATCGTCTACCGCAACGACATCGTCACCCTGGTCAGAAACGAGCAGGATACGCTTAAGCCTGCCCACCTGATCACCCGGCGGTTCAAGATCTACCAGGGCAACCTGGATGCCATCTACGTGCACCTGGAACACAAGGGTTGGAACCAGGTGCCTTACAAGCAGCTGGTATTATCCCGCAACAGCCGCGAACTGGTTGCCACGGGCCCGGAAAGCGACGTCGATACCTTGGAAGAAGTCGTCCGCAGCAAGGATTTCAACCAGCACACCGTCAAGGCGGAAGTCTGGCTGGAACCGGTCAAATCGCGGCCGGACACGGCGACAGGGCTGGCCATCCGGTTGGCAGGCACCGGGGCGGTCCCGGGCTCAAAGAAGCCGCAGGCAGTCAAGTCGCTCGAACCGGGTACGGAAGAAAATCTCTCGTTGCTCGACGTGCAAACCGAACGCGGCGACAACCGGTTACAATTGGCGATTAACACCGCCATCCTGCCGAACGGGAACCTGGAAGCCAACCTCAACATCGAGAACGACGCGCCCGCTGCAAAGGCCCGCAAATACAACGGGCCGGCCTCCCTCCGGCGGACCTGCAATCATACCTTTGAATTCTCGCCGGCTTCACAGGTCGTCCAGGTAGACGGCATCCTGACGCCGGGAGAAAAAACCAGCCTGGCCGAACGGCTTTGGATCGGCCGGCTGTTCGGCGACAAAGGCGCCTGCTGCAGCAACGCGCGTCTGGTGCTGAAACTCTCCGTTGAAGGAAATGATGAGGCCGCGCCGGCTGCGCCCGCCGTTCCCACGGCGCCCATTGCGACGCCGAAAGCCGGTTCCTCCCCGGCCACGCTCGCGGACAATCACGCGAAAAAGGGGACCTGACCTCGTATGATGGAACACCGTCTCGTCCGGCCGGGGTTGGCAGGCGCGTGAAAAGCTCGTTCCGACCAAGCTCATGCGCCCGGCTTTCACCTTTCCTTTGGCCGGCTCTCGCCTGCGCCGGTCACGGCAGCGAACGCGACCGCCTCACTGGCGAGCCGGCGTTGTTCCCCTGTTCCTGGCGGTTGCCATGCTGACGGGATGGCTGCTCGCCGGACGCGTTGCCGCCCAGGAAAATGAAGCCCCAACAAGGTATGCGGGAAGCGAGGGCGATGAGCCTGGTCCGCCTATGCCTTCCGCATCCGCACACCCTCTGAAAGCCGGCGACGCCCTGCGGGCCGCCCAGGACCGTCTGCTGGACCGGCTCTGGCAGATGCCCTTTTACCTTGTCGCGGCCAGACCGCCGTCGTCATCGGGCCCGGGCGGTATGGTCAACCCCGCAACGACCCAGGCTTTGACGCGGTCCGGGTATGGCCCCTGGCGCGAGAACATCGTGGCAACGGTCTTTTGGGTGGGCGAGGCCGCCGGCCCGCATAATCCGGTTCCCAACGACGCCAGCGCATGGGACCGGCAATGGCTGAAAACGTTCGGGGGAATCGATAATCCTCGGGATCGCACCGGCGTGTTCCCGGCCAGGTTCCTGCCAAAGCGGAACCCGTTCTACGTTGCCCTGCCGTTTAATGACCTCCTCGAGCTCCCAAAACGTCCGCCGCTCGCTCACCTGATCCCCTGGGCGGCCCAGGGACCGCCTCATCCCGGGTCGGGAAGCCTCTGTCACGGCGCGTGGGTGGCCGTGCGCAATGACGCCGGAACGGTTTGCTATGCCCAGTGGGAGGACGTGGGGCCATTCGAGGTCAACCATTGGCAATACGTCTTCGGCGGAGACCGGCCCCGGCCCAACCGCAACGGGGGTGCCGGCATTGACCTCAGCCCAGCCGTCCGCGACTACCTTCATTTACACGGTCTCGACGTCGTGGATTGGCGGTTTGTCCGGAAGGAAGACGTTCCGCCCGGCCCCTGGCTCTACTACGGGCGCGATGGGGACAAGCTCGATGCACGCCTGGTGGTCAATGCGCTGAGGAGGCTGGTAGCGGGTAACGAGTAACGGGTAACGGGTAACGCGTAACGGGTAACGCGTAACGCGTAGCGCGTAGCGGGTGGCGCGTTGGGGTTGAAATCGGTCCCGCGGCGCGTCCCGGGTTAATCTGCGCCAACCTCCACCGAGCTCGCTGCTCCCGGGTCCAGGCGGTCCTCGAACCCGAGGAGGCTGTCGGTATCAAACGCAATCCTGACCGGCACCGTCGGGGATGACGGTGAAGCGGGGGCCGCGGGCTGTCGCGCCGGCGCCCGGCCGGCGGTATCCCGGTGCGCCGGCGCAGCCAGACTTGCCACACTGCCCCGGAACATATGGTCTCGAATGGCCCCAACCCGGATTTTTACCCGGTCGCCCGGCTTAAGATGCTTCAGCTGGCTTCGGTTGAAATGGGCCACCACGCACGGGTCTCCCATCAACCTTAGAAAGACCTCCCCGGCCCGCAGGTGTTGAGCCAGCTTGCTTTTGTCAAAGAGGACGCGCCCATTCACCTTCGCGTAGATCCGGGCATCCGAAAGCTGCTGTTCGGCCCGCTGGATCGTGGCCTGCGCGCTTTGCAGCTTCACCGCCAGGGTCGCCCTCAGCTCCTGATCGCTTTGGACACGCTCAATCGCCGCCGCCAGCGTTGCCTTCGCTTGCGAGTAGAGGCTGAGCGCCTCTTCGTACCCCTTTCGGGCGGCCGACAACCAGGCTGGTGGGATGCCTTTCTTTGCTTGTACCCCTAAGACGGCTTGGTAATCGAGCAACGCCGTATCGAGCTCCCTTTCGCGGTGACGCACGGCCAACACCGCTTTTTCCAGCGCGGGTTGTGCTTTGGCGAGCCGGGCCGCGCTGGCCTGCAGGGTCGCCTGGTCCCGGATGACCTCAGCCGCAGCCGCCGCCAACTCGGTCTCGACTTCCCGCTTGTCCATTTCGACCAGCAAATCGCCCGCCCGCACGTACTGGCCATTGGAGACAAAGATTTTTGCGATTGTCCCAGTGGTCTGGCTGCTGACCGGATAGGCATCGCGCTCGACGCTGGCTTGATCCGTCGAGGGGGTACCTTCACGCCAAAGCCCGAAACCGATCGCCGCGACAATGGCAAGGCAGACAATGCCTGCCGCGGTGCGCCTGCCTGCCGCGCCAGGACTTCGCGACGTTCCCTCGCGGCATTCCGCATCCGGACCGGGGACCGGGACCGGCCCCGCCGAGCCGGGGTCCGGAACAGTTTCCGGGGAGGCCCGTGAGAGGCTCGACTCCGCCTCCTGGTGCTTCGCACCGGCGATGAAATCTGAGATTTTCATGCGCGTGCTGCCGGGATGACCTGCGTCGACGGCTAACTTTAATCTCGAAGAACATTAAGGCACCGCGGCAAATTGCTTACCGCCGGTCGCCAGGCTTTCACCAGTGCTTTTGCCGGCGCATGCACTGGAAAGCATCCAGCCTGATTAGCTCCGACGCCAGCATCCTTACACGGTGCGTGGGCGGGTACGCAATAACGTTCTCGCGCGGCTGAGAGAAACTTGCCTGAAGGTGCGTTTCATCCTTGATACCATTTCGACGGCCGTGGAGGTAAAATTTTGTCCTCCTTCCCAGGTGCCCTGCCGACGTTAAACCTATTAGAACGTATAAATGGTCCAGGCCCGACGGGCCGGGCGACTTTAGCCCCGGGTTTTTACCCGGGGAAGGCGTTTCCCTGACTTAACTCTGAAGGGGCACCAGAAACCGTGAGTAACGCCCTCTGCCGCCCCTTCAGCAAATCCAACCCGGCGGGGCGGGTGTTTGTCAGGATGGGCGTACAGGCGTGACGCCTTAGGAGGGCTCCATCGTGATTTTACGGTTACCCAGGGTAAACCCTGCGCTATGTTCTACCGGCCCGTTGGGCCTAAGACCGATTCAACCAGGTACGGAGCATCCTCCGGCGCCGACACCCCCTGAGCCGGCATTCTACCGAGATAACTGTCTCAATGGTATGAGGAGCGCCGTAATCTCCGGCCCCGGCACCCGGCACCCGACACCCGTTACCCGTTACCCGTTACCCGTTACCCGTTACCCGTTACCCGCCCGCGCCTTCGATCTCGAGGCGGCGGCCGAGGCCGAGGTTGGCGTACACGACGCTGATCTCGCCTTCGCGTCGCTGTTCACCGGGCGAACCATTACTCAGCTCGAGCGAGATCAGCCAGACCGCGCAGCCGTCGCGCTGCCAGCGGAAGACCCGGCGCGCTTCCTGGTAACGGTCCGGATTGGTCTCGGTGCCGGTCTCGAGCAACTCGCCGGGGCCCAAGGATCGTTCGAGTTCCCAGCGGAGGGAGGTCACTAGTTGTTTGGCGCCGGCGCCGTCTTCCGGCAGGGGATAGTGAACCGCGACCTGGATCAGTTGCCCGGTTTCGAAGGTAAAGGCGAGCCGGTGAAAGGGCCGGTCGGGAAAGGGCGCGGTGAGTTCGAAGGTTTCCCGGCCGGGCGCTTCGGTTCGCCGTTCCGCCTTGGACCCAGTGCGGCCAGCCAGGCTTTGGACGCGTTCGGGAGTCTCGCCCCATTGCAATCCGAACGGCGGCGGGATCAGTTGCGCACGCAACTCCGAGGCGCCCGCGATCAGCAAAAAGATCGCACCGATGATCCACCGGGCCACGATCGGTTCAGTGCTGTTGAGCGACTGCCGCCGGCGCCCCGGCCGCGCGGCGCTGGGGAAGGGGATGGCTTTCCTGCGCCAGTTCGAGGTCGCGCAGCCGTTCGCGAACCAAGGCAACGTCGCTGCGGATCTCCGCCAGGGCCTCGTTCGTCTTCCGCAACTGATTGGCCAGATCCCGCTGATTGGTCAGGGTAACATCCAGGGCCTGCATCAACTGCCGGTTTTCGTCCCGCAATTGATCGATTTCAGCCCGCTGATCCGGCTTGCACTCAGGCGTAGGCGCAGGCGCCGTCGCGGGTTGCGGCTGGGTCTGCGGCTGCGGCTGAGGTTCGGGGGCGGCGCTCACGGGGGAGTCCTCGCCGGCCGTGACGCCGGGGCTCGGGCCGGGGCTGGGGCTTGCGGTGGTAACCGGTTGGGACTGGGGTTCGGACGCGGGATCGGGTTCGCCCCCGTTAACGTTGAACCCGAACGACATCGTCCCGGCGAGTGCCACGATGGCGATGCATCGGCTTCCCCAGCCGGCACCGAAAGGCTTGAGATGAATCCAACGGACAAAAGCCGAGCCCGGATCTCCGGCAGTTGACCCCCGGCGCTCGACGCAATTCATGAGGAATGGGGGCGCCGTTTTGCGCCCTGCGTGTGCTTTGGCGAAGCCGGGGTTTCAGACGGCGGCGGAACGAGGCTGTTCAACGTCTTGATTGCCGTCTGCAACCTCGTGGACAGCTGGGCTGCCTCCTCGTTGTACCGGGTGAGCGCGGCCCCGATGGTGCCGGTCTGGGCATTGCCGAGTGCAGGGTCAAACCCGGGATCTTTCATCGCCGTCCGTGGCTGATCAGGAATCAGTTTATAAGGGCTGACCTGAATGGTTTGCGTCACGCCGGGCCGGATCTCGATCAGATCACTTTCCATCCTGGCCTCCTCAAGGGGTACGATTTTCCAACCGGACGGCACAACCCCGATGACCTTCGGGTTGGATCGTTCGATCACCTGGACGGGCGCCCCGCTCGAGGCGGAAACCGACACCGGCCCGCTCACGGCAGCCGGTGAAGGTGCGTCCGCCGCGGCCGCACCCGGCGCCTCTCCGGCGTGGACCGGCGGCAGAAGGCCGATCAGGCACGAGGCTGCGGCGACTCTCCATAGATTTCGTCTGATCACTGGCTTTGCTCCGTGGTTTTCTTCAGTTGCACCAGCGCATTCTTGCCGGCTTCGAACCCGGGTTGCTCGGCGGGCCGGTTGATTTTGTCCGCGCCCTGGTTCTCGACCAGGCTCGGGCTGTCGGCCATCAGCAATTCTTTCGGCACGCTCGCGTTAACGATGTCGTTCCACTCTTTCAGCAGTTCGGCCCCTTCCTTCTGCATCGCGGCAACCCGTTTCTGAAAGTCATCGAGTTTACCCAGCAAATGGGCCGCGGCGCGCTGCTTGTCTTTTTCCATCCCAAGGAGGCGCGTTTCGTAATACACGGGAACGTTCATCGAGATTTTCCGTCCTTCCTGGTCAGCGGCGACGAAAACCCGGTTCACGGTCAGGCCGGTCGGTTCGTAGGCTGAAGGGTTAACCTGTTCGCCGGGAACGGACGCGCGCGGGTCCTGGGCTTGCACCGGCGCGGTGATCGATTCCTGGCGGACCGGTTGTTTCGCGGCCGGTGCCGGTTTGTTCGTCCCGGCGGGACCTTGCGGGTTCCGGGCCGGCATTGCTGCCGCAGGGGCATCATCCGGCAACGCGTCCGGGCTCGGCAGCAACCCGGATGCGCCGGAGATCTCAGCGGGCGTTTTGGCCGGGAGGCTGCGAATGTCGGCGCGTTCGAGCGGTTGCTGGGCGTCGGACGTGGCTTGGGCGGCGCTCAGGGCCTGCTGCAGCAGAAGCGCGGCCGAGCGCTCATTGCCGGATGGTCTCGCGCCATCGGTTTTCCCGGCGCTTTCCGCCCCCGGCGCCCGGCTCTCAGGACAAAAGAACAGCACGAGGGCCAGGATACCGGCCGGTTTGAAGGACAAACCGGATTGAAAGAGAGAACGTGCAGTCATGGCGTATCAGGAAAAAATTT
Source organism: Verrucomicrobiota bacterium (assembly GCA_019247695.1). NCBI lineage: Bacteria > Pseudomonadati > Verrucomicrobiota > Verrucomicrobiota bacterium. Next base: position 15,525 of record JAFBAP010000059.1, read on the forward strand.
GATTCCGTTCAGTGACAGGGAGGCTTGCGCCTGCGCGTGCGGCGATAACGCGGCAAGCGGACGCTCACCGATGAAGCGCGCCGTGGTCAGGACGTACCCTTCCATGGCTTCCAGCGAACGCAGGATGGTGAGTTGCTTCGGTGTGACGGTCAGGACCTCGACGCGGCCGTGCTCGCACCGGCTCGCCACCAGGGCCGGCGCACTGGACTGCATGTTGCCGTCTTCATCGGCAGCCTGGTAAACCAGGCGGTGCCCGATAATCCGGTACCGGACCAGACCCTCATCGTGGTGCAGCACGACCGAGTCCCCTTCGACCGACAACCGAACGATGAAGGCGGGGGAATCGGACCGGGTTACCTTGACATCTGTCACCTGGGTCTCGCGGCGGACCTGGTAAAGGCGGACCACGCCGCCCGGGACCGGCGAGGGCACTCGGCTGGAGTCACCGTCGAAGGCGTTCGGCGTCTGATCTGATTCGCCGTTTGCCGGCCGCGAGGAAATTTCAGGGGCGGTCTCGGCCCGCGCTGCCTGCATCAACGGGCAAAGCAGGGGCACCAGGATCGCGGCGAGAAGTTTTGCATCCATGATAATTGTTCCGATAACTATTATCGGCTGCACTCACAGTTCCTTTACTGGGCGGTGCGGGATTGGTTGCCGATGGCGCAGGCGAGAACGCGCGAGAGTTCGGCAAACGTGTACGGCTTCGGCAGCAACGCATCGAAGCCGAGTTCCGAAACGCTTGAAAGCACGTCGGCTTCATTATAGCCGCTCGCGATGACCACTTTGACGCCCGGGTCCAGTTTACGCAGTTTGGGCAAGGTGGCTTTGGCGCCCAGGCCGCCCGGCACCGTCAGGTCCAGGACGACCAGGTCGAACTGCTCACCCTTTTCCTGCGCGGCCGCGTAAAGCTCGAGGGCCTCCGCCCCGTCCTCGGCCACGCAGGGATTGTAGCCGAGCGTCCGGACTGACTTTTCGAGGCGCTCACGCAGTTTGGCATCGTCATCCATCAGGAGGATGCGGCCGGATCCATGGATGACCTCGTTGTCGGCGGCAGGGGTTTCCTCCACGCCCCCCGCGTAGACGGGCAGGTAGATGGACGCGCTGGCGCCTTCGCCGGGGATGGATTTAAGGGCGAGGTGACCCCCGTATTTTTCGATGACGGCGCGAGCAACCGTCAGTCCCAGGCCGTGCCCGCCTTTCTTCGTCGTGAAGTAAGGGTCAAAAACGCGGGAGACATCTTCGGGGGCAATACCCCGGCCGGTATCGATCAGGGTGATCTGCGCATAGTTGCCGGGCAGCAAACAAGGCAGAGCGCCGGGCGCAAGGGTGACCCGCTCCAGTTTGACGAAGCAAATACCGCCGGCCGGCATGGCTTCCCGGGAATTGATGACCAGCGCGCTGATGGCATGGCGCAGCCGGGAGTCGGAGGCCAGCACCGCCGGGCACTCTTCGTCGACCTCGAACTTCGCCGTCACGCCCGACCCCTGGAGGCTGAACTTCACCGCTTCCCGCAGCAGTTTCGGCAGGGAAACCGCGGTCTCGACGGAAGCTTCCGCACGCGCAAAATGGAGCAACTGCCGCATGAGGCGGGAGGCCGACATCGCGGCGTCATCCATCTGCTGGAGGCACTCCAAGGCCATCGTTGCCGTGCAAGGGATATCTTCCCTGGCCAGCATCGAGTTCGAACAGATGAACGTGAGAATGTTGTTCAGGTCGTGCGCGGTGCCCGCCGCCAGGATCCCGAGCGAATCCCGGTGCGAATCCCGGATCTGCGTCTCGAGGTCGGTCCACTCGGACGTCACATCCTGAATCAGGATCAGAAAATTTTTTGTCCGGTGATTTTCGTCGTAGACCGGTGACACCGGATGCCATCGCAACCAGAGTTCGGTTTTATCCTTGCGGTAACAACGGATGACCTGTTGCTCAAAGATGCCTTGGTCGAGCGCGTGCCGGAGGCTCGTGATGGCCTGTTTTTCCGGCTGTGGCCCCAGCAGGAAAAGCGCGTTGCGCCCGGTCAATTCCGCGGCGGTGTAACCCGTCAGGCGGCAAAGCTCGTCGTTGGCGTAAACGATGTTCGGGCCGTTGCCTCGAGCGTCGCCGTCGGTAATCATGACCCCGATGCGCGCCCCCTGCACGGCTTCATCCAGCAATCGAGCCCGGCCGTCGCCGGCCCGTGACGCCTTGTCGCCGCGCACGACCAGGATCCATTGTACGAGCCACCCCGCGTCGTCCGTGATTGATTTTACATCCAGCTCAACCGGACGCTTGGACCCGTCTTTGCAGGACAAAACCCGCTCCGCAACTCCCGAATGCCCCACCAGTGCCCGCAACCGGCTCACCCCGCCAGGCTGGCCGTTTTCCGGTCCGAACAACGATTTAGCGCTTTTCCCAAAAAGGTCCTCAAGCTGAAAACCGGACAGCGCGGTAAAACTCGGGTTGACGTAGATGATCCGGGGCTCGCCTCCGAGGGTTTGTTCCGCTTCCGCCACGACCACCCCGTCGCTCACCTGCCGCAGTGCCTGGAGCGCCCATTTCGTTTCCAGGGTGCGCCCGTGCAGGCTGCGCGCGCGGCTGACCACGACGTTAACGGCCGAAAGCGCCTCGTCAGGCGTGATCTTGATCTCGTGATAGACGGGCGGCAGGTTATTCCAGCGGGACCAGCTGAACTGTAAGCTGTTACCGGATTGCAACGCGCTCTGGACGTAATGCCGGAGTCTCTGGCCGAGAGGGGTTATCAAACGGTCAAGGTGAGAGACCTGGCCCAGCGACTGCAGGTCGTCATCGATGATCCCGGCATCGCAGAAAATCCGGCGGATAGACCCGTCGGCCGGGATCTCGAGCACCAGGAGGTAGCCGTCCGAGCTGTCATTCAGGGCGTTTGGGAAGGTGTAATAGAGGGGCATCATGCCGGGATCTTGGGCTCTCACTCTCCACCTATTTCGGACGTCATACGCAGGAGTTTAGTGTAACGAGTAACTCGTAGCTCGTAACTCGTAACTCGTAACGGGTTGCTGGTAACTGGTTGCTGGTAACTCGTAACGGGTTGTTGAAATCAAAAACCACAAAACCCTCGACGCGAAACACGGCTGCACGATATAAAACCAGATTTAAAAATGTTTTATGGGTGCGATACACCATTTCGAGGATTTCGAAGCATTCAAGACCGCTCGGGAATTTGTGCGTGCGACGGGTACCACGGTCCGCCAACCCGCTTTCCGGCCTGAAAACCAGCTGCGCTGGCAGATCGAAAGGGCCCTTATCTCAATCTTATCGAATTTCGCCGAAGGTTTCGAAAGGAGTGGGCGCCAGGAATTCATCCAATTTCTGACGATCGCCAAAGGTTCGACCGGCGAAGCCAAGGCCCAACTGATCTACGCCTTGGATCAAGGATTAATCGACGAACCGGCTTACCAAGTCCTCGCTTCAAAAGCCGATTCCACGCTGGCTCAATTCGGAGGTTTGCTGAAGTACCTGGTCGAGTCCGCGCCCGATAGTGCCAAAGCAAAACGCCGGGCCCAATAGGCATTACAAGCCTGGCTCGAGCCTCAAATCGCCTTCTACGCTGTCCCTTCCACACCAGCTACCAGTTACCAGTTACGAGTTACCCGTAACCTCCTCCACCGGTACCCCGCGGAGTTCATACACCCGCAGGATCGTTTCCTCGATAAGGTTGTTGGGGCAGGAAGCGCCGGCCGTGATCCCGATCGTGACCGGTCCCGAGGGCAGCCAGTCGCGAGTCACGATCTCCGCCTTCTGGTGCAGGTTATAATGCGTGATCCAGTCCCGGCTTTCGAGCTTGTCGGCACCCCGGACGAAGTACGTCGGCAGTTTCACCTCGCCCATCTCCGCCAGGTGAGAGGTGTTGGAGCTGTTGTAGCCGCCGACCACGAGCAGCAGGTCCATTTTTTCCGTCAGGAGCTCAGTCAATGCGTCCTGGCGTTCCTGGGTTGCCCCGCAGATCGTGTCGAAAAAGCGAAAATGCTTTGCGGCCGCCGCCGAACCGTCGCGGTCGAGGATCGCGGCCCGGATGCGGCGCTGCACTTCTTCGGTCTCGCCGCGCAGCATCGTGGTCTGGTTTGCAACGCCGACCGCGCGCAGGTGCACATCGGGATCAAACCCGGGCGAATGGGCATTGGTGAATTTTAGCAGAAATTCTTCCTTGCTGCCGCCGTGCCGGATGTAGTCGCAGACGTAGTCGACATCCGCCAGGGTAAGGACAACCAGGTAATGGCCGCGGCCGGCACCCAAGGCACGCGACGAGGTCGCTTTCGTTTCTTCGTGCTCGGCCTTGCCGTGAATGATCGAGGTAACCTCCTCGGCCGCATTTTGCCGTACCCGTTTCCAGACGCTCATGACGTCCCCGCACGTGGTATCGACGAGCTGGCAGCCGCGCTCCTGGATTCGGGCCAGGGTTTCGAGGTCCGTGCCGAACGCCGGGACAATGACGACGTCGTCCGCGGTCAGGTCGCAGATCTCGGCTTCCTTGTGCGGCCCGATCAGGTTCTTGATCCCCATCGCGGCGATCTGCTCGTTGACCGCAGGGTTATGGATGATCTCGCCCAGGATGAACACGCGCTTGTCCTGGAACACTTTCCGGGCGGCGTACGCCAGATCGATGGCGCGTTCGACCCCGTAACAAAACCCGAACTGTTTGGCTAGGCGCACCGTGGTGTCCCGGACGGACAGGATTCCCCCGTTCGCCCGGATACGCTCGACCACGGTGCTGCGGTAATGCGATTCCACCTGCTCCTGCACCCGCGCCATCACGTCCGGCGTGCGCAGGTTGATCTTTTTACGGGCCGGAGCAGGCGTCAATTCGGTAGCCATCCGCGTACCTTAGCCCAAAATGCCGGGCCGTCAGCCGATATCCGTTTCGCGGATGAATCAGTCGACGAGCAGCGGCCCTGACAGCGGCGCAAACACCCGGCTGGAGATCATGTAACTGGCGGGCGGATCCGGGTCTTTGTAGTCCTGGGGACGGGTCACATTTCGGCCGATGGTGGCGTCTTCAGGCTGAGTCTGGGCGATGTTTACCGGGGTGCCCGTATGAACCAGGGCGAAAAACTTCGGCGCGGCGTTGGGGTGCAACCGCAGGCAACCGTGCGAGTGCCCGATCGGCCACACGGCGCCCTGGTGAAAGCCGTAAGCCGGCGCGAATTCAACCCAGTAAGCCATGGGGTAACCGACGTAATGGTACCCTGGGCCCGGGGCGTGACTGCTCGTTCCGGGCCGGACATCGTTGGCTCTCGCCCAAAACCCGTACGTATTGGAACGTTTATCCCGGATTTTTCCGGTCACATGGAAACTGCCGGTCGGCGTGACGGCGCCGGGCTTGCCGATGGTGGTCGGGGTGACCAGGAGCGGCCGGCTTCCTTCCATCACGTAGACCATGCGGTTCTGCAGGGAAACCTTGACGCGGACGGCGTTGGGGTTTCGAGGTTTGTGGGCAACGACGGTGTAGGACCTTCCCGACGAGGTGGAAGAGGTTTCGAGGATGGAACAACCGCTCAGGAAGGCCAACCCGATGGCGGTCCCGACAACTAGGGTCCGGAGGAGAATTTGTCTCATACTGGCATGATTTAATCGGGTCGGTATTTCACGATTTAAGGGGCAAAAATCAAGACGAATCCGGCGGACCGGCCGCATCCGGCTGCCGGATTGACGGCGGCACGATTCACTGATCAGTTGCCCGATGGATGCGTTGGCAGGCGACGGGTGGCTCGAAGGCTCAGGGGAACCGTTCACCTCGACGAACCCCGCCACCGGTGAGGTTGTCCTCCGGGTACACCCGGCGGGGCGGCCCGAGGTCGAAACGGCGTTTGCCGCCGCCGGCCGGGCGCAGCCCGCGTGGGCGGAGTTGCCGTTTTCAGAGCGCGCGGAAACGGCGCGGCGCTTCGCGCAGCGGCTGGCGGCCGGCCGCGAAAAACTTGCGAACCTGATTTCGGCTGAAGTGGGCAAACCGGCCTGGGAATCCAACCAGGAGGTGGACGCCATGACGCGCAAGGTTGACCTCAGCGTCGAGGCTTATGAGAAGCGGACCGGCAGCGAACGCAAACCGGCCGGTGACGCGGTCGCCTGGGTCAGTCACGCCCCGCACGGCATCGTGGCCGTGCTCGGCCCGTTCAACTTTCCCGGGCACCTGCCTAATGGTCACCTGGTGCCGGCGCTCCTGGCCGGCAACGCGGCCCTCTTCAAGCCGAGCGAGTTTGCGCCGGCCGTGGGCGCCTTTATGGCAAAAGTCTGGCTGGAAGCAGGCCTGCCGCCGGGCATCCTAAATGTTCTGCAGGGGAGCCGGCCAACGGCCGAACTCATCCTCGACCAGCCGGGCCTCGCCGGCGTGTTCTTCACCGGAAGCGCCGCCGCCGGAGCGGCCATTCATCGCAGATTTGCGGGTCGGCCGGAAGTCATCCTGGCGCTCGAGATGGGCGGCAATAACCCGATGGTGGTGCTCGGCCCGGGTTTGACCGAAGCCGCCGCGCGCACCGTCGCGATTTCGGCGTTCATCTCGGCAGGCCAACGGTGCACCTGCACGCGCCGGCTCATCGTGGTGGGTGACGACGTCGATTTATCTCCGCTCTGCGACCTGGCGCGCCGCCTGCAAGTCGGGCTGCCGGCCCAAAATCCATTCATCGGCCCGCTGATTCATCGTGCCGCGGCTGAACAGGTCTTGCACGTACAGTCCCGCTTGCGCGCCTCGGGCGGCAAACCATTGGTCGAAATGGTTCCGGCTGAACCCGGCCTGCCGTTCCTGCACCCGGGTGTCATCGACGTTTCGGCGGTTGCCGGCCACCCGGACGAAGAGGTCTTCGGGCCGTTGCTCCAGGTGATCAGGGTGCCGGATTTTGACGAAGCTTTGGCTGAGGCGAACCGGACCAGGTTCGGGCTCGCCGCCGGGCTGATCGGCGGCTCCGAGGCGGACTGGCAAAAGTTCCGGCGTCGCGTCCGGGCGGGCGTGATCAATTGGAACCGCCCCACGACCGGGGCGAGCAGCGCGGCGCCTTTCGGTGGGGTAGGCATTTCCGGCAACCATCGGCCGAGCGCGTATTATGCGGCCGATTACTGCGCTTACCCCGTCGCGTCGCTGATGGCGGAGGCGGTGAGTGCTCCGCAGTTCCCCGGCCTGCCGTAAGGGATCAGTGAATGATGCCGCTTACCAAAAATGCACCGGCCCTCAAGTGGGTTAAGCCGCATGCGCGCTGAACCAAACCAGCCCCCTCCGGCAAAACCCCGGGCCAAAAAACCGGATTTTTGCCATTCCATGCGCTTCCGGCTCGAATGGCTGGGGGTGAAAGGGATGGCATGGTTAGTTCCCCGGCTGCCGCTCGGGTTCTGGCGTCGCTTCGCGGAAGCCGCGGCGTTCGCGTTCTATTACCTGGATCGCCGTGGGCGCCGGGTGGCACTCGCCAACCTGGAAGCAGCCTTCGGCGACCTTTACCGGCCCGCCCGGCGCGAACAAATCGCCCGGCGGGCATTGGCCATCTTCGCCCGCAGCTTCCTGGAGCTCTTCTGGAGCCCGCGCCTGAACCGCGACAACGTTTCGTCATACATGGAGATGACCGGTTCGGCCGAGGCGCGCCGGTTGTCCGAACAGGGTGGGGTGATCCTGGTCAGCGTGCACCTGGCGAACTTCGAATGGGGCAGCGGCCTGTTCGCTTTCGAGGGCCACGCCGGCCTGGAACTTACCCAGCGCTTCCGTAACGACCGGCTGACGCCCATCTTCCGCCGTTTACGGGAACATTCCGGTCACACGATCGTGACCCAGGAACAGTCCATGATCCGTTTCTACAAGGCCTTGCGTAAAGGCCAACGGGTCGGGTTGCTCACCGATTTAACCCTCAAAATGAATGAGCCCGGAACTTTTGTCCGCTGTTTCGGTCTCTGGACCTGGACGACGATCATGCACGCCGCCCTCCAAGCCCGTACCGGCGCCCCGATCCTTCCTTTCGTCACCCTCCCTCAGCCCGGCGGCCGGTACGAAGTGCGTTTGCTCGAACCGATTCTGCACGACCCAAACCGGTCGTTGCGGGCGATTGTCCAACTGTGCTGGGACCGTTTCGAGCCCGTAATCGCCGAGCGCCCCGAATGCTGGCTCTGGTCCTACAAACATTGGCGTTACCGGCCGGCATTACCCGATCGGCCTTACCCGTTCTACGCCAATCGATCCCCGTGGTTTGATCTGGAATGGGAAAAAGAAATCGGACCGATCCCCGTGGAACTGCAGATCTACCAGCAACCGGTTACGAGTAACTAGGTACTCGTAACCGGTTGCCGGTTGGAGGGCACTCCGAACTGTACCCGTTACCCGTTACGCGTTACCAGTTACCGGGCACTGAGTTCGTGGCAATAGAATGTCGGAGAAATTTCTCATCGTCGACGGGCACAGCATCATCTTCGCGTGGCCGGAGCTGCGCGCGTTGCATGGTCGTAAAACCGCGCTGGCGCGTGAGCAATTGATTAAGACGCTCACGGGATACCAGGACTACTCGGGGGTCCGCGTGGTCGTGGTATTTGATGGGAAAGGCCAAACCGTCTCGGAGGTGACCGAACCCGGCGGCATCCAGATTTTTTACTCGAATGCCGGCCGCACGGCGGACGACATCGTCGAACGGCTCTGCGCCCGGTACGCGACCAGGCACCTCATCACGGTGGCGACCGCCGACATGCTGGAGCAGCAGACCGCCATCTCGTTTGGAGCCCAGTGCACAGGCGCGGAAGGGTTGCGGCGACTGATCGCGGAGGCCCGTGGAGAGTTCGCCGCGGAATTGAAACGCCGTCGAAAAGCCCTTTAAATTCAACGGATCAAAACGAACCGGCGGCTTGCGAACCGGCGGTCGAACATCGAAAGCGTTACCCAGGATGGGATTTTCTCTTCAGGTACAACAGGTGATGTCCGAACTGGAAGCGTTCGGCCGGGCGCATGATCAACAGGAATCGGATCGCGCCCGCAAAATGCTTAATCTTGAACGTGAAACCGCCGAACTGCTCCGGGCATTTGTGCTGAGCGCACGCCGCAAGCGGGTTCTCGAAATCGGCACGTCAAACGGGTACAGTGCGATCTGGCTCGCATCCACCCTGCAAAACGTACCCGGCAGCGCACCGCTCCTGACCATCGAAAAGGATGCCGGCAAAGCCCGGAGCGCCCGCGCCAACTTCGAAAAAGCCGGACTGGCCGATCGCATCGTCGTCCTGGAGGGTTCTGCAACGGAACTCGTGGACGGTCTGCCGGGCCCGTTTGATTGCGTGTTCTTCGATGCGGACCGGATCAGTGCGCCTGAGCAACTCCGGTTGCTTCTGCCGAAACTCACCGCGGACGCCTTGCTCCTGGCCGATAATGTCCTGTCGCACCCGGAGGAAATTTCGGGCTACCTGAAAGAGTTCGATCGCCTGCCTGAGTTCGTCACCACGACGGTGCCGGTCGGCAAAGGGCTCCACGTGGCGGTGCGGGTTGATACCATCCGGTAGAGTAACCGGCCGCCCGTACAAAATTTTGACGCCCCACGATTTCCGGTGGCGAGGGAAGCCACGAATGCCACAAGCGGAAAAATGCCACAGATGAAGCCAGGCGCTCTGCGGCGGTGGTGCACTATGGCCCGGCGTGATATAAAGTGCCTTCATGAGCAGCTTGGCGCAAATCCTTGATGAACTGCCTAAACTGACGCCTGAAGAGCGCCAACAGGTTTTCCTTCGTCTCCAGGCATTGGAGGCCGAGCCAGACTTGGACGTCACCCCGGAAATGCTGGTCGCCATCGACGAAGCGATCCAGGCTTCCGAACAAGGCCGGGTGTTCACCTTGGACGAAGTTCGAGCCCAGGCGCAGGCGTGGATTACCAAGTAAGCTTCACCGAACCGGCCCGCGACGATCTACGGGCCATCGTTTCCTTTATTGCCCAGGACAGCCCACAGCGGGCTCTCTCGTTCCGTGACCGCCTGCTGGCTGAGGCCGAAAGCCTGGGCCGCCTGCCGCTTCGGGGACGTTTTTTAAAAGGCCATTCGCAGGTTCGACGAATCCTCTGCGGCGATTACTTGATCCTCTACCGGGTCCATGAGGCCGAACGGGTTGTGGAAGTGCTGCGCTTCTGGCACGGCGCCCGAGGCACGCCGCGGTTTTAAGGTTGGATCACGCACACCCGCCGTTCATTACACGCGCTTTGGTCATCGTGTGCCCGTGTATCTTTAATCTGTGGATGATTTATCCTTTTTTCTGCGTTCTTCTGCGGGTTCTGCGGATCTCTTTTATCTGTGGACTAAACCTCGCGGGGCCGCCGTCGATTAGGGTCATCAGGTATGCCCATATCGTTGTTCCCGGTCAGCCGTCCGGCGGCTTCGAGCCGGTGCAACGGATTTATGAGTTTGCCGGCGGCCTTGCAGATGAACTTTTCAGGCATCCTCTCGCAGCGTTTCGTCCGCTCTTTCCGGGAGCGGTCAGCTTTCTTCCTTCTCGGGGTACTCTTTTTCACCTGCCTTCCGGGGACTGGCGCGTCCTTACCGGCGTCTGCCGCCACCCCGGGTAGCGTCTACCTGACCGACGCGGGCGTCACCTTCATCCCGGAGAACTCCACGGCGGCCACCACCATCGCCACCGTCAGCCGCGACTCGAGCGTTCAGCTGAGCCGGCCGTGCACGGTCTACCTCAAGAACGACGCCGCGGCGACCGCCAAACTGGGAAGCGGATCCGGCTACGACTACACGTCGAACGTGCTGACGCCGGTGCCCTCATTGACCGGCTACTATTCGGTCATGATTCCGGCTAACCAGACCTCCGTTGCGGTGACGATCACCCCGAATGCCAACTGGGTGCCGGAGGCCAACCCCGTCATCGGCCTGACCCTGGTGACGGCCGGCGACCCGGCCTGGGGCACCTCCCTGTCCTCAGCTCAGCCGTACGCGCTGCCGGCCACGCCTTCGGACGTGCAGGTCACCATCCAGGCAGTCAACATCAACGTCAGCCTGACGGCGACGAACACGACGGCCACGGCCGGCCAGACCACGGACCTGCCCACATTAACCTTCACCCGCGACCAAGCCCCGATCGATTCGACCGTCTACTTCTCGCTGGCCGGCAGCCAGAGCAGCGCCATTTCACAGGTCCAGGGCGCCACCCTGGTGAGCGGGACAACCTACGCGGTGCAGTTCACCGGGGGAACGACCACCGCTTCGGTCCAGCTCGTCCCTGCAAATGCCGGCAGCCCGGGCCCGACCGCCGCGGTTACGGCGCAGATTTTGAGTTCGACCCCTTCGGGAGCAGGCACCCCGGTGCAGTACGCCGTGACCGACCCTTCGTCCCAAACCATTTCCATCCTTAACCCGTACCCGACGGTGTCGCTGCAGGTCCTTCAGCCGGTCGTTTATCAGGATGGCCGGACCGTCAGCGTCATTGCCATCAATCGCGACAAGGCCACCCAGGCCCTCACGGTCAATCTGCAGAAGGTAACCGGCTCCAGCACGGCGCAGCCCATCTACGATTACTACCTTTACGACCCGTCCGGCAACGCCATCACCACCCAGACGAATACCAATGGCGACGCCGGTTTCCCGGTGACGATGCCCGCCGGGGTGAGCCAGGTGGTCCTGACGCTGCAAGGGGTGCAGAACGGCCAGGTGCAGTCCAACCGGTTATTGGCCTACCAACTGCAGTCGAGCTCCAGCTACTATGCCTCCGGCAGCCAGGCCTCCATCGTGTTGGTCAGCGTGACGGTGCAGGTCACCAACCCTTCTGCCGGCGCGCTTTTCACCCTGGATTTCGAGAAGGGCATGCAGCCCAGCGTGAAACCCGGGTCAGGCCTCTCCTTCACGGCGCCGACTTCGGGGTACTCGGTCGCCCCGAACCGAAGCGGCATGGCGTTATGGCCGGAAGGGCTCTACCTGGTAGGAGCCGACCCCCATTGGTTCCACCCGTACTTTTACGACATGTATGACCACACGATGGGCACGTCGAGCGGCAACATGATGATCGTCAACGGCGCTACGGTCCCTGACGTCAACGTGCTCCAGTTCACCGTTCAAGGCCTGCTGCCGAATCAGTTTTACTATATCAACTACTACGGCACGAGCATAAACCCTGCGGCTCCGGCGTTGATGGACATGATCGTGAACGGCTCAATGATCGGTCAGGCCCATTTCAACTCGGCGGGCGGATGGAACCAGTATACCTACGTCTTCAGCGCCGGCGCGAACGGGGAAGCGACCATTACCTTTCTCAATGAGAATATCATCGCGAACGGCAACGATTTCGCGCTGGATGACATCACGATCGGACCCGGACCTAATCAGATCGGGACGGTAGACCTCAACCCGGTGAACAGCCCGACGACGGTCAACGACACCGCCTCCGGCCCGATCACCATTTTCTCGGTCAGCCGCGGCGCCTCCAGCCCAACCACCCAGCCGCTGCGGGTCAACCTCGCCCCGACCAGCACCCAGGCGGTGCTCAACACCGACTACACCTCCAGCCGGATCCAGTACGATTCCACCAATAACGTCTATTACGTCACCATCCCGGCCGGCCAGAGCTCCCTCAACGTGCAAATGACGCCGGTGGCCAACTGGACGCCGCAACCGGACAAGACCTTCGGGTGGCGCCTGCTCACCTTCACCGATTCGGCCTGGACGACGTTGAATCCGAACTATTACCCCTACGACTCCAACGTCGATCAGGTCACGATTCACAACGTGCCGATTCACGTGACGGTCACCGCGCCCAATCCCAACCTCTGGCAGAACCAGAGCGGCGCGATTCCGACCTTCACCATCAGCCGCGACCAGGGGGCGGTGGCGGGCAAGGTTTATTTTGTGATCAGCCCGTCGAGCACCGCCGTCTACGGGACCGATTACACCCTGAGCGGGGCGACCTATGACCCGGCCACGGGGCTTTACTACGTGAGTTTCGCTGCCGGGGACACCTCGCCGAAGACCGTTTCGGTTCAACCGCTGCAGACCAACGTGATTGCGCCGGACAAGACCCTCACGGTGCAGGTGGTTGACCAGTCGGATCCGCGGCTGGCCAACGCGACGGGCATTTATTACCAGGCGGGCAGCCCGTCTCAGGCCACGACGACCATCCATAACACCGCGGTCATCGTAAACCTGGCGGCATTGACCCCCTCGATCAGCGTGACGCAGGGAAGCGTGGCCGCGCTGCAACTGAGCGGCCAAACCGGTGCGAACCCGACCCGGGTTTACCTCACGCTGAATTCGGCGCAAACGACCGGCTCCTACCCCACCGACTTTACGTCGAGCAACCTGCAGTACGACCCGAATTCCGGGTTTTTCTACATCGACGTCAATTTCAGCCAGAGCACCACTCAGACCATCTACCTGGCTGCAGCCGACAATTGGGTGGTCGGGCCGAAGACGCTGGCATGGCAACTGGTTTCGGCGTCGGTGGTCCAAGCCAAAGGGTTAAGTGCGGCCTATACGTTAGGATCGAACACGAGCGCCAACGTCAGCCTCGTGTACAATCCCCCCTCGGTCTCGATCGCGGCGCTGGTCGGAAGCGTGCCGGAGACGGCCGGCAGCACCAACGTTTTTGCAATTACCCGCACTCGCACCGGGCAGGCCCAAACGGTCTACGTCCAGGTCAGCGGCACGGCCGTGCTCGGGACCGACTACACCTTTACCGGTCTGACCCCGAATGCCGGCGGCCTCATCGCCGTGCCCTTCTCGGCCGGGGACGCCACGCAGACGTTGTCGATCACGCCCGTCAACGGCTGGTTGACCCAGCCCAGCGTCAGCGTGCAATGCCAGCTAATCGCCGGCCCCGCCGTCCCGAGCTACACGGTGGCCAGCCCCAGCAGCGCCGGCATCAACCTGCTGGGTACTAACCCCAACGTCTCCATCACCGGCCTGGTCAGCCAGGTGCGCCGCGATGACCCGATGACGGCGGCCTTCCAGATCCGGCGTGACCGCACGGGCAAAGCCCAGAGCGTCTGGTTCCAGCCGGCCGCGGGCACCACGGCCGGTGCCTGGTACCCGGACTTTCAACCGGCCCCGTCCGCCTACGATCTGCAGGTGCAGGCCGGCTCGGGCGCCATCCAGCAGGGGGCCGCGGGCAACTACCTGGTCACCTTCGGCACCAGCGACGCCGCCGTGATCATCTATGTCACCCCGCATTTCTACTTCGGTTACCCGGCCGCGCCGCAATCGTACGGCCTCACCCTGGTCACCGTGCCGGGCCAGTCGCAGTACGTGCTGCCGGGCAACCCTAGCGCCTCTCTGACCCTGACGAGCTTCTACCCGCCCACGCTCAGCATCGTGGACCGCGCCGACACCGGGGAGGGCAAGGCGCCCGGCGACTTCCGGCTCCTCTGCACGCCGTCCAACCCGGGCGGCACGCCGGCCGCCCCCTTCACGGTCTCATTCATCCTCAGCGGTGTGAGAAGCCCGGTTGCGAATGGGGGAAATGCGTTGGATCGCTATACCCCGGCCTCGAGCGGCAGCGGCGATAACTTCGCGTTCACCCCGCGGGTGAATGACCCCAGCATCCTGGATTGTTCGGTGACCTTTACGGCCGCCGACATGCTCGCCGGTTACAAGGACATCGTGATCAACCCCAAACAGGACCTGCTCTACGAGGGTACTCAATCACTGACCTTTACGTTGTACCCGGCGGCCGACGGCCGCTTCCTCATTGCCGGCCAGGGGGCCGCTCAGAGTCTGAGCCAGGTAAACCCGTTGGTCGTGCCGATGACGTTCACTGACGACGAAGTAAGTCCGGCGCAGGTGAAGATCAACGCGGTGATCGTTTCAGGCCACAGTTCCGATCCGTGGCAGATCGTCAATCCCGGGCTGAGCACCGGGGTGACGGTCAAGGGGGGGTTGGTGGCCCTGGGGCCCGTTTCTTCGTTCTCATCGTCGGGTTCGGCGGGGAGCGTCAAGCTGCAGGTGGATCCGAACCTGTTGGACGGCGGGGCAGTGCCGCCGATCATGCCGACGGTGATCGATGCGCGGGCCGCCCGGGTGACCTCCTCGACCATCGACCCGAACCTGACGAGCACCGGCTGGGTCAATGCGGCCGCCGGCCGGGGTCCGGCGACGGGAACCACCACGAACCCGAATCCGTGGAGCGCACCCACGGCTCTGCCTACGCCGGTGCCGGCCCCTGCAGCTACTCCGACGCCGGTACCTACACCCGCTTCGACTCCCGCGCCTACCCCTGCCTTGACGCCCGCACCGACGCCGACACCTGCACCGACTGCTGCCCCGGCGCCCACGCCGGCCCCAACAACCACACCTGCGGCACCGCCGGCGCCCACACCGGCTCCGACGGCGACTCCCACGCCGGCGGCTACATCAACGCCAACGCCAACGCCGACGCCTACTGCAAGGCCCACACCTGGTCCGACGTCGACGCCTGCCCCAACGCCCACACCGGTGCCGGCCGTGACGATCGCACCGATCGTCAGCAGCGTTTACCAGGGTAGCGGCAGCACCCCGGCGTTCACCATCAGCCGCAGCAGCACCGGGCAAGCCCAAGTGGTGTTCGCCCAGGTCAGCGGCGCGGCCACCCTCGGCACCGACTACACCCTTGGCGGGCCTTGCCTGGTCCGGGGTAACCTTGTTCTGGTCTCTTTCGCCGCCGGGGACGCTTCGGAGACCATCTCGATCACGCCGACGAGCGGGCCGGCTCCTCCCCCGGCTCCCCCGGCCGGCGGTCCGGCTGGCCCCTCAAGCAAGGCCATCCAGTGGCAACTGGTTACCGACGGCAGCGTTCAAGGGGGCGCGTCGACCTACACGCTCGGCAACCCCTCCCAGGCTTCAATCACCCTGCAAGCCTTCTCGCCGACCGTGACGATCTCGGCGGTGGTGAGCACCGTCAACCAGCTCAACGGCAGCACCGCGGCGTTCAAGATCAGCCGCACCAGCGCCGGCCCGGCCCAAACCGTGTACGTGCAGGTCAGCGGTCCAGCCAACCTCGGGACCGACTACAGGGCTAACGGTACCGGCACGGTCAGCAATAATCTCATCTCGATACCCTTCGCGGCGACCGATCTCTCGGAAACGGTAACGATCACGCCGGCTACGGGCACGATCAGCCCGGCGAACAAACCCATGCAGTGGAAGGTGGTTTCGAACGGGCCG